>CAINBK010000104.1:0-2955 GCA_903846615.1 uncultured Bacteroidota bacterium | reverse complement strand
TCAGCCAAAATATTGGTACGCCCATTATCCAACAAGATCACAATCATTTCCTGTGGACCATCTGTTTCTTGGAGTTGGCGAGGACCCGTTAACAATGAATTATAAACAGTAACGCGTTGACCCGTTCCATAGGTAGCCAGCAATGGCCAAAAGAGTTGAAGATCACTCCAAGAAGAAATTACTTTTTCAATCCCCACTACTACAATATGCGTGGAAGGCCAAGCGCAACTCAACCGGGCATTACCCTCGTTTTCGGTAACAGCAATTCCGCCTACATCCGCAACAATAAAATTTCCACCGGTCACGCCCACTTCAGCCTCTACATATTTTTTACGAAGCACTTCGCGTGCTTTCAAGGTTAATTCTTCAGGGGTAGCTTTTGGATCGGTTCCAAGTTTTTCTGCAAAAAGCTTAGCTACATCTTCCTTGCTTTTGTGCATGGCAGGCGTAACAATATGGTAAGGAGCTTCACCATCCAATTGCTGAATATATTCGCCCAAATCTGTTTCGACACTTTCCACTCCGATAGAAGCCAGGTAGTCGTTGAGATGAATCTCCTCGGTTACCATGCTTTTACTTTTCACCAGTGTCTTGCAATTTTTTTCGCGACAAATTTTTCCAATAGCTTCCTGCGCTTGTGCAACATCTTCGGCCCAAATTACTTTTGCACCGCGGGCAGTAATTATAGATTCAAAAAGTTCCAACTGTTTGTCCAGCGTAGCAATCGCTTTCCATTTTGCATTTTTTGCTTTTTCACGAGCCAGCTCTACATTCATGAACTGCTGCTTCCCTTTCGGCACCACCGCATTGTACTTACCAATATTAAAATTGATTTTACGACGATGTTCCCGATCAGCTGCTTTGACCGTGCTACTCGCTAAAAATTGTTCCTGGATTTCTTTCACCTGCATAGTAGTGCTCCGCTTCTTTCAAAGATAAACTACTCTTTTTGTTTCCATTCACCTTTTGCCAGGGTATCCAGCGCTTCCCAAAAAGGAAGCCCCCATTTACGCACAATAGGTTCTTTTAAAAATTGATAAACGGGCACCTTTAACTTCTTACCCAATTGACAAGCCGGTGCACAGACTTTGGGTCGGGGGTCGTAGTTGATCCGCTCTGTATTAGCATACTCACTCTGCTCTGCAATGATGGGATACAAGTGACAACTAATTGGCTTTTTCCAATCTATTTTTTTCTCGGCGTAGGCTTTTTCAAAAGCACAGTGGATGGTGCCATCTTTTTCGCGTAAGCCATAAACACAGATTTCCTTGTCACTGGGCAAAGTAGGTGTAACCCAACCGAACTCCTCATGCCAAACATACTTTCCATTTTTTTCAATCTCTTTTACAGCTGCCTCCGTTAAATAAGGACGCACAATATCATACACCGCATCAATAATAGCTTTCTCTTCTTCCTCCAAGGGTGCTCCCGCATCGCCGTCCTCACAACAAGCTCCTTTGCATTTGGTCAAATCGCATACAAATTGCTTCTCAAGCACATCGTCACTGATAATTTTATTATCTACTAGTATCATAGTTATTTTTTATCCCCCGTATTTCTCCACCGGAGTGTTTGAATCAAGTGAAGTAAATCTTCCTTTAAAAAATTATTCACCACCCCCAGCGAATCTGCATTGGGTGTTGCATCAAAATAGAGTGCTCCTCTTAAAAAATGTTGCGTAGAGTCCGTTACAAAAAATTGATTGGCTGTTGCAGTATTCCCTCCCAAATCAAAATAAATTCCCTCAATTCCAGCGGTAGTTCTAAATACACTATCCTTGATTCCGGTAGCCATATTGACGTGTTGTCGGTAGGCCATTCTAAATCCATCTTCCACCAACGAATCAAACTTGTTCCTGTTATCGATTGGCTTATAGCTAATATGAATTCTGCCTGCAAACCGAGGAAACTCAATATTGATCCACCAGTCCTCTGCACGATCCTGGAAAAAAGTGGAATCCTTTTTTATTTGCGCATACATGGGATATTCAAACGTATAGGGATAGCCGGGCTGATCAAAATTTTGATATTGTTTGGCAGGGAAGTCAATTGCAAAATAGCCCCGCTTTTTACCCACTGTGTAAGGACTGTTACAGCTACTGATTGCAGCAACTGCACTAAAAAGAAAGCATATGGTAGCTATAATTCGCATAGTTGATTTCAGGAGGGGTAATGAATAGATACCTGAACACGTTGGATTCGATTTTGTTCAAGTTCCAATACTTTAAATTCAAAATCTCCAAAGATTATAATTTGTTCTTTAGCGGGCAGTGCTCCCACGCGCTCCAGTAACAATCCAGCCAGCGAATCACTATCCCCTTTTACCTCATCAAATGTATCAGTGGGAATTGAAAGAGCCCGACATAAATCTGTGAGCAAGGTCTTCCCTTCAAATATATACGTGTGGTCATCTACTTGTTGGCCTGTTGTTTCTTCTTCATCAAATTCATCTCGTATGTCCCCAATTACTTCTTCCAAAATATCTTCCATGGTAACTATTCCACTCGTTCCACCAAACTCGTCCACAACCACCGCAAAATGGATGCGTCGCTGCTGAAATGTTTTCAATAAATCCTCGATGAGCTTAGGCTCAGGAACAAAATAAGGTGCACGCAATAATCGATGCCAATCAAAATTAGCTGGTGCGCCTAGATAAGGAAGTAGATCTTTGGTATAAAGGATCCCCACCACCTCATCAAGACTTCCTTTGTATACAGGCAAACGAGAATAGTGCAATTCTTGTACGAGTTGTAATAGAGCTGGAAAAGAAAGTTGATAGTCAACACCAGATACATCCAACCGGCTTCGCATGATTTGTTTTACAGCAATGTCCCCAAACTTAACCACCCCCTTCATGATACTTTTCTCTGCTGGAGAAGCTTCTTCATCAGATTTAAACTCGATAGCCTCGTCCAACTCCTGTTTACTGATTTGCTGCAGCCGATTGGCACCGGTG
>CAINBK010000103.1:0-6391 GCA_903846615.1 uncultured Bacteroidota bacterium | reverse complement strand
CTTTTGAATAATTGCGTCAATGACCTGCCGCTGAACAAAAGGAGAACCGTGACAACTGATTTCTACCACGTCCTCACCCGTATAGGATCGCGGACACTTAAAAAGCGTTATCACTACTTCATCTAAAATCCGATTGCCTTCTTGCAATAAACCAACATGCGCAGCATGTGAAGCTTGTTCCGCTAAATTTTTAGAGGGAAACAAATTATTGGCAATCTCGATAGCTTTTTCTCCACTAAGGCGAATTACTCCAATTGCACCAACACCCGGAGGTGTTGCCAGTGCCACGATCGTATCGTCCCAACCCATCAATTGATGCATTGCACAAAATTAACACAAAGGGATCGGGGGTATAAAAAAATGTCCCCTCACAAGGAGGGGACATACAAAATAAAGTATTTGGCGATTATTCAGATTCCACACGGAAGGTAATCGGCTGTTTGCGATACGCCTTAACCTGGCGTCCGTTTTGAATAGCCGGACTCCATTTAGGACCCTTACGAATTACACGCATAGCTTCCTCTTCCATTCCATAGCCATGGTTGGTGAGTGAACGAACGTCAGAAATGTTTCCTTCCTTGTCCACTACAAACTGAACTACTACCGTATACGTCCCTTCCGGTGCACCATTATCGGTAGCAACCTGTCCGTTGGCATTGCGCTCGAGATATTGACGCCATTTGCTGTCTCCACCAGGGAAACTAGCTTCAATCTCCACCTTATCAAAGATTTTGTTATCGTCAATCTTTTCTTCAACAATTTGACGTCCCTGATCGATATCAACCGGAGCCGCTAAACCTTCATCTTTGATACCCTCCACGTTAACCACATCGATTTTTGCTTCTTTTAATTCCTCCTGTGGTGGCGGTGGTTTTTCAACTTCCTCATCCTTCTTGATAACGGGAGGAGTAAACTGCTTCATCTCCACTTTTGGGGGCTCCTGCTTTGGAGGAGGTGGCGGGGGCGGTGGTGGTGGTTCTTTTTCCTCTTGCTTTACATCTTGTAAAGTCATTTCATTGATCTTTACTTTGGAATCACCTTTATCACCCAGAGTTTGATTCAGAAAAGAGATCAGGAGGATCATCCCGGCAATTGAAGCCGTAATGATCAAAGCTCGTTTAACTCTTTCGTTGTACGTTTTACGCAAATAGTAGGCACCATATTCTTTATTTCTTCCTTCGAATATGATGTCCAGCAAATCTGCGGATAGTATTTTGTTGACTTCCATGCTCGCTGTTTTGTCGTTAACTATTTGATGCCGTTAGATTCTTCTGTCTTCTTAATCAATTCGTATTCTACATCCGCAATTTTTACCATGGCGTAGGTACGGACCTGATTAATGGTCATTTCATCCAAAATATCTACCGTGTTGCGATAAGTGGCATCATCACTAGGTTTAATAATTACCACAAAGTCCTTGTCCGCACAATTGCTAACAGGCTTTCCTTCAGCCTTGGCCTTAGCCTCGCATTCGGGATTTGGACTCTGATAATAACGATCCATCACCTCCTTCTTTTTATTAACGATGATGTCTCTTATACCTTTGAACGTGGTTTGCTTAAAATTATTACCTGTGGCGTCCACCACCAGTTTTCCTTCGTAATAGTAAACTTGATCAGCCTTTCCCAGCATGATGGTTAAAACAGATGATTCTTTTACTTCTGTTTGATCCTCCTGCTTCTTGATGTCCTTAGGCATGTTCAAGTCCAAGGTAGTGGGCGAGCTCATGGTAGCGGTAAAAACGAAGAAGGTAATCAACAGAAAGCCAAGGTCAACCATGGGAGTCATATCCACACGGGTAGAAAGCTTCTTTGCTTTCTTGACGCCTGGGCCTTTCTTGCCACCTTGTTCCCCACCAGTATCTATACTTGCCATAATTAAGTGTCGTTAGTGGTTATAATTTATTTCTTGATTTGCTCCGACTTATACAACTCAGTTCCTGGAGGAACGTCGTCAAGTGAAGTAACCAGGTTGTACTTAAACTCCTCATTCTTTTTCAATGCATATACAACTGCCGCAAAAGTGGGGTACTTAGAAAGTCCATCTCCCTTAATCAGGTAATTCAATTTTTCACCTGCAAAGGCAGCTTTTGCTTCTTTAATCCACCAGACAAGCTGGTTATTCAGTGTATCTGCAACAGGAATTCCTGGTTGTTTGATTTTTGCCTGATCGCGAAAATCAGTAGCCAGTAACTGTTTGAGGTTTGCAAAGTCTACTCCCACCAGAAATGTCTTTCTAAAATTTGCCATTTCAGAAGGGCTCAAGCTAAGATTTTGGCTAGCATTTAACCCTTGGATGATCGCGTCATATTTGGAAGGATCGCGATCGGACAATACGGTAAAGTAAACTTTGTTAGAAGAGTCAATCGTGATCATCACAGCGTTGTTCTCAGGAAGTTTCTGAGAAAGCACTGAACCAGGTGTAGTAATTTCTACAGGCTCAGGTGGCTTGAACTTGGTGGCCATGATGAAAAAGGATAAGATCAGGAACGCGATATCCACAAACGGGGTCATATCGGTATCCGTACTTCTCCGGGGTATCTTGGCACTGGGCATGATGAATTAGTTTTTTCGTGAGGAATCAGTTACACAATAAATTGTTGTTCTGCTTATTTATATAAAGAAGCAAAACTTTGTGTCAACGTGAAACCAGATTCATCGATACCGTGCGTGATAGAGTCAATCTTTGTAGTAAATACGTTATAAAGGATCAATGCGATCGCAGAGGTACCGATACCTAACGCAGTATTATAAAGGGCCTCAGAGATACCAACCGCAAGGTCAGCAGCAGCTCCTCCACCCCCTTCTTCACCAAGGGCAGCAAAGGAACGAATCATACCCAATACTGTACCCAATAGGGCGATCAAGGTACCTACAGAGGTAATCGTAGACAAGAATACCAAGTTCTTTTGCATCATTGGCAGTTCCAATGCCGTTGCTTCTTCTACCTCTTTTTGGATAGCAATCACTTTCTGATCAGTGGACATACCACCTTCAGTAATCATTTCTTTATAACGACGAAGTCCTGCCTTCATCACATTACCTACTGAACCGCGTTGCTTGTCGCACTCAGCGATTGCAGCATCTACGTTTTTACTTGCTAACTGGAATTGCACTTTGCGAATAAAATCAGCAATGGCACCATTTCCCAATGCACGGCGGATAGTCATATAGCGCTCGATAGAGAATACAACCACCATCAAGAACATACCAATCAACAAAGGAACGATAATACCTCCCTCATAGATACGATGGAATGCATCCTTGGGTCCTCTATGTGAAGGCCAAAAGCCACCACTTGAATCGGGTTCAGTAAATCCATCTGCGCTTCCCATCATAAAACGCCAGATTGCATAGCCAGCTAGTGTACACACTAAAGGCGCAAGCCATGAAATCATATTACTGTCATGTTTCGCCTGAACGGAAGTTGCCTTTGAAGCAGCTGTTGCAGTTGGTTTAGTCTCTGCCATGGTCGTTGATTTTTTGTTGAGTTATAGGTGTTTAAATAATTCTTTTCCATCCTTCCCAATGGAAGGAGGGTCAAGTTAAGGAATTTTTGAAAAGGGCAAATTTTTAGACCGGAATTTCATAATAACTTGATCTGCAAGCCCCAAAAAGTAGGATAAAATGTGGGAAAACTATTAAAAAACTACTCGTAGCGTAGCGCTTCGATGGGATTTAGCTTTCCCGCCTTACGGGCAGGATAAATACCGGCTGCCAATCCCACACCGGTGCAAATCACAATTCCATAAAAAACCCAATTCCAGGGTACAACAAACCCTGTTTTAAGGACAAAAGAGAATAAGTTGCCTACAGCAACACCCAGGATAATTCCAAAAAAGGCTCCCAGTATACTAATTATAATTGCCTCCAATAAAAATTGACGGCTTACAGAGCGACGCTTACCCCCAATGGCCTTAATGAGTCCTACTTCGCGCGTACGCTCGGATACCGAGACCAACATAATATTCATTAATCCGATAGCTGCACCAATCAGTGTAATTAATCCAATTACTGTTGCGGAAATAGTTAAAAAGCCGAGGCTGTTCATAGCCTTTTCAGCCACACTATCTGCACGATCCAATACAAAATTACTTTGCTCCGTTGTGTTCAATCTTCGGATTGAACGAAATAATCCTTCAGCCTCTCCCATAGCAGCCGGCACCTGATTGATATCAGATGCCTGTATAGCAATATTGTAAGACCCTCCCGTATTAAAGTTGCGCTGCATATTTGTATACGTAGTCAGCACCACATTATCCCGGCTAAATCCAAAAGAGGAACCCCTGCTTTCCAAAACTCCCAACACGCGATAAGGAATGGAATTGATCCGCACTATTTTATTAACTGAGCCCTGTAGACCCTGTTTAAATAATTTATTGGCCACATCATAACCCAACAAGCAAACATTACGACCGGATTGAATATCCAATCTGTTGAAATTTCGCCCCACTTCTACAGCAAATCCATTGAGGGCAAGGTAATTTTCGTCCCCGCCTAATAAAAAGATGTTAGGACTTGTTTTCCGGGTTTCATAAGAAATGATGCTATTGCGTCCGCCACTGATCCCGATTCCAATAGTTGAAGGAAATTGAAAACTATCAACAAATAGTTCAGCTTGCTGAATTGTAATTTTTTTATCGAGGTTAGAAGTGCGTTCCTTTCGTTTTCCCTTTTGACTAAGCTTCATTTCGGAATTATTACGACCACCCTGTCCGAACTGAATATTGCGTTGTTTATAACGAATGGTGAACCCATTGGCTCCCATGGTGGAAAAACTCTCTGTGAGTTTTTGATTCATCGCCTGAATAGCCGTGATGATCCCAATCAAAGCCATGATACCAAATGCGATAATTGAAACAGTAAGCCCAGTCCGTAATTTATTACCTCGGATGGTTCTGAAGGCCAGTGAAAAAATATCAGCAAATTGCATCATAGAACGATGAAGGTACTACCCGAACTACTCCATACAAAGAAAAGCTTGATGAACGGCTTGTAGAGCCGATTAAAAATATAGGAGCCCTAATAAAGCCTCCGGAAAAATCCCAAGGAGCACCACAAGCAAAGCTGTAATAAGAAGGAGCGCTGGAAATGCTTTTGGAAATTCCGGCTGAGTAACCTGATCAGCCGAACGAAAATACATGGCCTGAATTACACGGAAGTAATAGAATACAGAAACCACGGCCATAACCACCGCTACGATGGCTAACCAAGGCTGATAGGATAAAGCTGCTTTAATCATGAAAAGTTTTGCCAGAAATCCTCCGGTAAGCGGTATACCGGCGAGGGAAAGGAAAAAAATGGCAAGCGAAGCAGCAACAATGGGTTGTTTTTTTGCAAGTCCGTTGAATCCTTCAAATGTATAGTCCTGCAAATAAGTTAGAACCGCAAATATGCCAATAGTGGCTAGGGAATAAGACGCTGCATATAACAACAAACCTTCTTTACTATCCCCATTTATTGCATAAACCGCCAGCAACATAAATCCTGCTTGTGCAATACTTGAATAAGCAAGCATTCGCTTTACACTTTGCTGGAATACTGCAGTAAGATTTCCAATCAGCAAGGTTAACACCACAAATCCGGCCACCCAAGGCTGCCAGATAGAAAATTGTAAACTGAATGTGTCTTCAAAAAGTCGAACAAAAGCAGCGAACAAAGCAACCTTTACAATGGTAGCCATAAAAGAAGTAAATACAGTAGGCGCCCCATCATAAACATCGGGGGTCCAAAAATGAAAAGGTGCAACGGAAACCTTAAATGACATGGCAAATAACAGCAACAAGAGAGAAGCTAACTGAAGTGAAGAAGCAACAACCGTAGGATCCACAGACACTGTTGCGCTAAAATTACCACGCGCTCCATAAAAAAATGCAATTCCTAATAATAGTAAACCAGTTGAAAAAGATCCCAACAAAAAATATTTTAACGCTGCTTCATTACTCTTAAGATTACGCTTATCACTGCCGGTGAGTATATACAAGGGAATTGAAATTACTTCGATCCCCAGAAAAAGAATCAATAAAGATGCATAGCCCGTAACCATAAATAATCCTGCACAGATAAAAAAGAGTAAGGCCAGATAATCGGCATAATGAGGACCCACTTTTTCCATAGTTCGCCCACTTAACAAGAGATAAAAGAAAAGTGAAGCCAGCATGATTGCATTCATCACCAATGCATATCGATCAAAACGAAGCATCCCCTTCACATCAATTTCAAAAAGCAACCACCCATTGATCTCTGCCAGATTTAGGATGAACAAAATTGCCAATCCTATCAAGGCCAACACATGTATCAGTGATTTATTTTTTATAAACACACTGCTGAGCATTAATAAAACTCCAAGTATTGCAGATATAAGTAACGCGTTCATAGTGGATGCTTAAGAT
>CAINBK010000102.1:0-8249 GCA_903846615.1 uncultured Bacteroidota bacterium | reverse complement strand
ACATTTCAGCATGAGGTTACTGATTTTGCTAAAGGAGATGGAACGCCTCGCTTCAATCCATTTTTCATCCCAAAGATGATCTTGGATATTGCGGCAGGTCAGATCAGTATGCGTCACAATTTGAGAGGTCCCAATTTTGCGGTTGTGAGTGCTTGTGCCAGCAGTACCAATGCAATTATGGATGCATTTAATCTTATTCGTTTAGGGAAAGCTGATATTATTTTAACGGGTGGAAGCGAATCAGTGATCAGTGAGGCAGGAGTAGGTGGTTTCAATGCAATGAAGGCCATGAGCGAACGCAATGATGATCCTGCCACTGCCAGTCGTCCATACGATAAGGATCGCGATGGATTTGTAATGGGAGAAGCGGCCGGAATGTTAGTGTTGGAATCCCTGGAACATGCAATAGCCCGAGGTGCAAAAATTTACGCCGAGGTAGCCGGTTGCGGAGCTACAGCGGATGCTTATCATATTACCGCTCCCCATCCAGAAGGATTGGGTGCCAAGAATGTAATGTTGGTGGCATTGGAAGATGCAGGAATGCGTGCTGATGAAATTGACTATATCAACACACACGGTACTTCCACTCCTATTGGTGATGGCGCGGAAGTAAAAGCCATTACTCAAGTTTTTGGAGAACATGCCTATGCTTTGAACATCAGTGCCACGAAGTCCATGACAGGACATTGTTTGGGAGCGGCTGGTGTAATCGAATCAATCGCTAGCATCATGGCGGTAGTGAATGATATTGTTCCGCCAACTATTAATCATTTTACAGATGATCCCGATATTGATCCCAAACTAAATTTTACTTTCAATAAAGCACAAAAGAGAACTGTTCGCGCTGCGTTGAGTAATACATTTGGTTTTGGAGGTCACAATGCTTGTATGATTGCCAAGAAGTATCAACCCTAGTGTTTGTGCGTTGGTTAAAATTCCTTTTCAGTTTTCGAAAGAAAAATTCTTTTACCCGCGAATTATCTCATTTACTTGGTTACTATCCGTATTCATTGGAATTATATGAAACGGCCTTAACCCATCGTTCGCAGGGAGAAAGTACCGATCAAAATAACGAACGGTTAGAGTATCTCGGTGATGCAATACTCAGTGCATTAGTTGCTGATTATCTTTTCAAGCGTTATCCCTATAAAGGAGAAGGTTATCTCACTGAGATGCGCAGCAAAATGGTAAACCGTCAACAACTAAATCATATTGCGTTGCGGATGGGTTTAAAAAAAATCACACGGTTTAATCGAGCGGATTCCTCCCTTCGCATTAGTCATATTTTCGGCAATACGTTAGAGGCTTTGATTGGTGCAGTATATCTGGATATTGGATACAAGCGAACAGAAAAGTGGGTGATGAAGAATATTATCTTGCCACACATGTTTGTAGATGAGCTGGAAAACACGGAATATAATTTCAAGAATAAATTATACGGTTGGGCCAGCCGCAATGGAAGTACATTGGAGTTTGAAACCATCGATGAAAGACACGAGGGTGGCAGACGATTGTTTACAGTGGCTGCCTTGTTAAATGGGGAACCCCTTGCGGAGGGAAAGGCTTTCAATAAAAAAGATGCATCTCAGTTGGCCGCCCAGGCAGCCGTAGAAAAATTGGGGTTATCTGGTGGCGAGGGAACTGATCAACGGATATCCTGACAGAGTTCAATCAGCACCCCATTGGTATTTTTAGGATGAACAAAACAAACCCATTTGTTGTCAGCTCCTTTTTTTGGGGTTTCGTTCAACAGCACAAACCCAGCTTCCTTTAAACGGCTCATTTCTGCTTCAATATTGCTTACATCATAAGCGGTATGATGCAATCCTTCTCCTCTTTTTTCGATGAATTTGGCGATTACTCCTGTCGGGTCCGCGCTTTCCAGCAATTCTATTTTTGATTCTCCCACCCTAAAAAAGGCGGTATTGACCTGTTCGCTCTCCACCTTTTCTGTTTTATAGCAGGGGGTCTTTAATAGCTGCTCATAACGGGGAATTGCTTCCTCAAGGGACTTAACCGCGATGCCAATATGTTCAATTTTGTTCATTTTAAGCCCAATTACTTCATTTACGAAATCGGTAATTTCTTTCTAAGCATGAAATTAACCTATTCGCTTAGAACCTTTTGGGATAATTTTGCGTTTTACAGAGGAGAAAACTCAACGTGAATATGCTAAAATTACCTATCTATCTGGATCACAATGCCACTACCCCCTGCGACCCCCGTGTTGTAGAGGCGATGGTGCCCTATTTTACGAATGCTTTTGGAAACGCGGCCAGCCGTAACCACCCTTTTGGATGGCAGGCGGAGGAGGCCGTTGATTATGCCCGTGAGCAGGTTGCTAAATTGATCGGAGCTGATCCAAAAGAAATCATTTTTACATCTGGCGCTACGGAAGGGGATAATCTTGCCATTAAAGGAGTTTACGAAATGTACGCCAGCAAGGGTAATCATATTATTACTTGCAATATCGAACACAAAGCGGTCTTAGATACTTGCCGTAATTTGGAGAAAGAGGGTGCGGAGATAACTTACTTAGATGTAAAGCCTAATGGTTTGATTGATCTGGCAGCGTTAGAAGCAGCCATTAAGCCCACTACAATTCTGATTGCTATCATGTATGCCAATAACGAAATTGGTACCGTAATGCCCATGCGTGAGATCAGTGCCATTGCGCGCAAGCATGGGGTGTTAGTATTCACAGATGGTGTTCAGGCAGTTGGAAAAATTCCCGTGGATGTCAATAAAGATGGTATTGATCTAATGGCCTTTACTGCTCATAAGATGTATGGTCCCAAAGGAGTCGGTGCATTATATGTTCGTCGTAAAAATCCACGTGTAAAAGTTACGGCTCAGATTGATGGAGGAGGACATGAGCGTGGTATGCGTAGTGGAACACTCAATGTTCCTGGTATCGTAGGTTTTGGTAAAGCTTGTGAGATCTGCTTGCAAGAAATGGAATCCGATGCCAAGCGTATCAGTCAGCTGCGTGATAAATTGGAAAATGCATTATTAAAGGTGGAGGAATCCTACCTCAATGGCGATAAGGAAAGCAGACTGCCGCATGTCACCAATATTTCTTTCAAATATGTAGAGGGAGAGGGTCTGATGATGGGATTCAATAAAAATATTGCCCTTTCTTCTGGCTCTGCTTGTACTTCTGCTTCTTTGGAACCTTCTTATGTGCTGAAGGCATTGGGTCTTGGTGATGACCTGGCACACAGCTCGCTTCGTTTTGGATTAGGACGTTTTACAACGGAAGAACAGATTGACTACACGATTGAACATGTGACCAATACTGTCAATAAATTACGTGAGATGAGTCCGCTTTGGGAAATGTTCAAAGACGGAATTGATCTAAACACTATCGAATGGGCGCATCATTAATTTTAAAATTTTAGTACTATGGCATATTCAGAAAAAGTAATTGATCACTACCAGAACCCCAAGAATGTGGGTACGCTGGACAAAGGCAAGAACAACGTTGGAACTGGGCTCGTGGGTGCACCCGAGTGCGGTGACGTGATGCGTTTGCAAATTGAAGTGGATGAAGCAACGGGTATTATCCGTGATGCCAAGTTTAAAACATTTGGCTGCGGTTCCGCTATTGCTTCTTCTTCACTGGCTACTGAGTGGCTGAAAGGAAAATCCGTGGATGAAGCGGTGAAGATTGATAATATGACCATCGTGGAAGAGTTGAATCTTCCCCCGGTAAAAATTCACTGCTCTGTGTTGGCTGAAGATGCCATCAAAGCAGCCATCAATGATTACCGCAAGAAAAATGGTTTGGAGGAATTGCAATTTGAAGAAAGCCCTGTTCACTAATTGTTGAGCAAACATGTCTGCTGAAACATTAACAACCCCAGTTGCTTCCACGGAAATGGCTAACACCATTTACGTGAGTGACAAGGCGCGTGTAAAAGTGCTCCAGCTTTTGGCAGATGCAGGTGTTTCTGATGATCCTTCCTATTTTTTACGGGTTGGCGTAGTAGGAGGGGGTTGTTCCGGTCTTAGCTATAAGCTGGATTTTGACAATGAGAAAAAACCAATGGATCAGGAGTTTGAGGATAATGGCATCCGTGTGGTAACTGATCTAAAAAGTTTTTTATACCTGGTTAATACTACACTCGATTTTTCTGATGGGCTGAACGGAAAAGGATTTTACTTCAGTAATCCCAATGCTAGCCGTACCTGTGGATGTGGTGAGAGTTTTGCTGTTTAAACCCTGTTAAAGCATTTTAAACTATGGCCGCTTTGTAAAAAGCGGCCTTTTTGTTGTGGCGATCTTAGTACTTTAGCAGTATATGTGGGCTTTATACCGAAAAGAAATATCCCAATACTTCAGTAGCTTAAGTGGTATTATTGCCATTGCTGTTTTTTTAGTGGTCAACGGGCTTGTCTTGTTTGTATTTGAAGATAATCTTCTTGATTTTGGGTATGCCACGCTGGATCGATTTTTTGAACTTTCTCCCTGGATTCTTCTTTTATTAATTCCTGCTATTACCATGCGAAGCTTTGCCGAGGAATTCCGAACAGGTACCTGGGAGGTACTTCGTTCGCAGCCGCTTACGTTATGGCAATTAATGCTGGGAAAATATTTGGGGGCATTGTTTGTAGTGGTGATAGCATTACTTCCCACTTTTTTCTATGCCTTGCTCTTACAATTACTATCTGCAGATCCGGGACTGGATTGGGGTGCTACGTTCGGCTCTTATCTGGGACTCTTTTTTTTGTCGGCTGTTTTTACTGCAATTGGAATCTGGTGCAGCAGTTTATCTGCCAATACCATTGTTGCTTTTTTGATTGCACTCTTGTCTATGGCGGTATTCTACTATGGATTTCATGCTATTAGTCTTATCCCTGGCATTCCTGCAGGTGTTGATTATTGGATCGAATGGACAGGAATAGATTTTCATTACCGTAGTCTCAGCCGGGGTTTATTATTGCTGAGTGACCTGGTTTATTTTAGTTCACTTTTGTTTTTATTTTTTCTTTTCACCCTCCGAAATATTCGTGTTCGTTAAATGAAAAAAGTACTGCACTGGATAGTATCGCATCGGATGGGTATAGCCCTTGCCCTGCTTTTATTTTTCTTGTTGAATGGGATTGCTTCTTTTTCCGATTGGCGTTTGGATTTAACGGAGGAGAAACGATACACTATTGATACCGCAACTCATCAACAACTAAAGGATCTTACTGATCCTATTGAAGTTGTTGTTTTTTTAAAGGGGGAATTTCCTTCTGGCTTTAAAAAATTAGCCACCAGTACGGAGCAGTTTTTGTCCTTATTGCAAAAGCAGAATCCCACGCGTTTTCACTACCGCTTTGTATCTCCCTTGGAGGAAGTGAGTGAAGGTAAACTATGGGGAGATTCTCTACTATCCATGGGCGCGCTAAATATTAATCTAACAGTTCAAAAAAAAGCCGGACAATCTAGCAATATATTATTCCCGGTAGCACTGGTTCAATATCAAGGCCAACAATCACTGGTTACTTTACTCCCGGGTGCGAGTAGGGCCATCTCACAAACTGAGTTAAATCGAGCAGAAGCGTTGTTAGAATTTCAGTTTACCAGTGTGATTGATAAATTATTGCATCCTCGCAGACCCGGTATTGCTTATGAAATTGGTCATGGGGAGCCTACTGATCAACGAACCTATCAGTTACGGGTTGCCTTGCAAAAAGATTATGAGCTTCGCACGTTGGATCTCAAAAGTCAGCCAGCAGTTCCTGCAGGTGTTGATCTATTATTGCTCGTAAAACCAACACTTCGATTTAGTGAAAATGAAAAATTGAAAATCGATCAGTTTGTGATGCGTGGCGGTAAGCTGCTTTGTTTTATTGATAATCTTTTTGCTGAAATGGATAGTTTCGGTCGAAAGCCATCCATAGTTGCCTTTGACCGAGATCTTAATTTGAGTGATCTGTTCTTTCGATATGGTGCTCGCATCAACCCAGATCTGGTAATGGATCTTCGTTGTGAGGTCAGCTTTATTCAAGTAGGGGGCACAACAGAACAACCACAGAATGAATTTTTACCTTGGAATTATTACCCCTTGGTGGGCGCACCTGCAGCCGATAAAAAATTAAAAACGGCTGGATATGTAGGCTTGCGTTTTGCCAATTCAATTGATACGGTAGATGCCCCTGGTGTAATAAAAACGCCATTACTGGCAAGCTCTGAGCGTGCTCGTATTATCAGTACTCCTGCGCTGATTTCCTTAAATGAAAACAGCACTCTTCCTGAGAATAAATTATTTAATCGAAGTGAATTGCCAGTGGCGATGCTTCTGGAAGGTAAACTCACCTCTCTTTATCGCAATCGTATTTTTGGAGCACAAGCTGATTCAATGGCTCGTTCGGGGCAGCCTTTTCTATCCCAGGCTACACAGGGAACTGTGCTTCTGGTTGGAGATGGAGATCTGGTTTTAAATGATTACATACCTGCTGTTAACGATCAAGGTGCTTATGATCCGCAGGCGCCACTGGTACCTACAGAGATGGGATGGAATCCCTATACACATTTTGAATACCTGACTGGTGGTGAAGCTGGCCGTTATTTTATCCCGGTTGCGAACAAGGAATTTTTACTGAATAGTGTAGAATATTTAATTAGTAATCCTGCCATCAGTCGATTACGCGCTAAAGAGATTACCCTTCGTTTGCTGGATGGTGAAAAGGTAAAGCAATATCGGTTATGGGTTCAAATACTATTTATTCTCATTCCACTCTTACTACTGGTGGGTGGCGGATTTTTATTTCAGTCGATTCGTAAAAGACAATTCGTACGCTAAGACCCTAACTTTGCCAGCACCATGAATATTGATCAAGTCAGTTACCTCGTATTTTCTCTTATTTTAGTCTTGGCCTTAATTTTTGATCTGGGTCTGATGAGTAAAAAAAATCAGACAGTCACGATCCGTCAAGCGTTGAATCAAACTTTTTTCTGGGTTGGGCTGGCCCTTGCTTTTTTTGTATTTGTATGGATTGAAAAAGGCCAGCAGTTAGCGCTGGAATACCTCAGTGCGTATCTCATGGAGTGGAGTCTGAGTATTGACAACATCTTTGTTTTCATTCTGATCTTTTCAGCTTTTGCTGTGAAAGAAAAAAATTATGGTCGAGTTCTATTGATTGGTATTCTCATGGCCATTTTATTCAGAATTATTTTTATTACAGTTGGGGTTGTACTGGTAGAGAAGTTTCACTGGATTTTATATGTGTTCGGCGTATTTCTTGTGTACACTGGTTTCAAAATGTTTACGGCCAATGAGGACCAAGAGTTCAATCCACAAGAAAGTAAGGTCTATTTGTTCTTAAAGCGCTTTTTGCCATTGGCCCCACACGACGGAGATGGAAAGTTTATGATCCGTGAAAATGGAAGACCTGTTTATACCACCTTATTTGTAGTGATCATCATGTTGGCTTCAATTGATTTAATTTTTGCCTTAGATTCTATTCCGGCCGTTATGGGAATTTCGCGCGATCGATTTGTGATCTATACCTCTAATATTTTTGCAGTATTGGGATTACGTTCGCTCTTCTTTTTGTTGCGAGGTGCGGTAAGCAAGTTTGATTACTTACAACAGGGAATTGCCATTGTATTAGTGTTCATTGGTGTAAAAATGTTAGGTGAACACTGGATCAATCAGTGGCTATCCAAACAGGTGCAAGTAGCCCTTTCCTTAGGGGTGATTGCTATATGCATCAGCGGTTCTATCTTTTATTCGCTTTTCATTCAGAAAAAAGGACTCCCTGCTGATGAGGTTGATGATAGTGTTTTAAATCAATAAACGTATTCTTTTGTATACCGTACGGCAAGTAGTCCGACTATTGGGGATTGATGCACCTGTCATTAACGATCATATTGTTGAACATTTACTGATTGACAGTCGCCGTGCATTTTCTCCCGCCCACTCACTTTTTTTTGCTATTACTACTTCTCGCAGAAATGGGCATGATTTTATTGCAGAACTCTACCAAAAAGGTGTACGCAGTTTTGTAATTACACAAAATCTTGATGCTGTCTCTTTCCCATTAGCCAATTTTATCAAGGTTACTGATGCGGTAACTGCTTTGCAAAAGTTGGCTGCTGCACATCGCTCACAATTTTCTATTCCCGTTATTGGTATAACGGGGAGTAATGGGAAAACAATTGTAAAAGAGTGGTTGTTTCAGTTGCTTCAAGCCGATTTTAAAATAGTGCGAAGTCCTAAGAGTTTTAATTCACAGCTCGGTGTTCCGCTGAGTGT
>CAINBK010000101.1:0-3896 GCA_903846615.1 uncultured Bacteroidota bacterium | reverse complement strand
TCAGCGATACTCCGATATCAGATTGGTAGGTACGCCTCCCGAAAGCGTTGGAAAATTTGGAGGCGATACGGATAACTGGGAGTGGCCTCGTCACACAGGAGACTTTTCAGTATTTCGTGTTTATACCGATGCAACTGGCAAACCTGCTAAATATGATGCAGCCAACATACCCTTGAAACCTAAATGGTATCTACCCGTTTCACTGAAGCCACTGAAAGATGGTGACTTTGCCATGATCTGGGGTTATCCAGGAAGTACTAATCGATACGAGAGCAGCTATGGGATTCGCTTAGCAACTGATATTAACAATCCAACCCTGGTTAGCTTAAGAGATGTTCGTTTGAAGTACATGTTTGAAGAAATGAAGAAAGATCCAGCCGTAAAATTACAGTTGGCTTCCTCTTACGCAAGCATTGCCAACTACTGGAAATTCTTTGATGGAGAAACAAAACAATTATTGAAATACGATGTAGTAGGACAAAAAAAGAAAGACGAAGAAAAGTTTAACCAGTGGGCAAAGGGTAAACCATCTTATGAAAATCTCTTTGCAGATTGGGGTAAAACCTATGATGCATGGAGACCTTACGCCAAACACCAAATGTTCATGCGCGAAGGAATTTTAGGTTCCCCCTTGGTGTCTTTTGCAAGTTCCTTATTACAAGTAGAGGCAGCCCTCACCCGTCCGGGCACAGCAGCAGCAGATGTTAGGAAGGCAGTTGATGCAGCTGATCAAGGAAGAAAAGCTTTTCTGGAAAGCGAAAACAAAGTATCTGATCAAAAGATCCTGGGGGCTGTAACTAAAATGTATTTCCAGGAAATTGATAAGCAACAACATCCTGCCACCTTCTTCCCTACTCTAAAAAATCAATACGGTAGTCTAGAAGATGATGAAACCTACCGTCGCTATGCAGCAGATGTGTTTACTAAGACTCTCATTTTTGATGATGCACGTTGGGCCGCTTTTGTTGCAAAACCGGATGCAGGTACGTTACAAGCTGACCCGGCGTTTGCTTATGCCAGCAGTTTTATCACTAACTATAATTCCAAGTATGGAATATTTTCTCAGCAATTCAATGCCAAGAATGCTGAGTTTGGTAGAATTTATCTGAAAGGCGTAATTGAGATGGATACAGTAAAAGCTAAAAAGATGTATCCTGATGCTACTTTCACCATGCGCGTGAGCTATGGAAACGTAAAAAGTTATCAGCCCCGCGATGCCGTGAAATACGACTATGTAACTACTTCACGCGGACTATTGGAAAAGTATAAAGCAGGCGATTACGAATTTGATTTGCCTACCAAGCAAGTAGAGCTATTACGAAAAAAAGACTTTGGACAATATATGGATCCCTCTCGCAAAGACTTGGTAATTGGCTTTATTACTACTAACGATATTACAGGAGGTAATTCAGGATCACCTGTGCTAAACAACAAAGGCGAATTGATTGGATTGGCCTTTGATGGCAACTATGAAGCACTCAGTCATAAGTTGGCTTTTGATAAAGATTTGAATCGTACTATTTGTGTGGATATCCGTTATGTCCTTTGGTGTATTGATAAGTTAGGAGGAGCTCCACAATTAATCAACGAATTGACACTTGCTAAATGAGGATCACCCGAATCGGTCTCTATAAACTAAAGATTCCTCTCAAGGAACCTTTTATCACTTCGTTGGGCATAGATACAGATGCGCTCAATGTTGTAGTGGAAATAGAGACCGATTCGGGCCTTATTGGTTTTGGGGAATGCAGCCCTTATATGCCTATCAATGGCGAAAGTCAGGACACTTGTTTTCAGGTAGGTCAATACTTTGCAAAAGTTTTACTCGGCAAAGACCCTTTGCAAATTGAAGCGGGCATTCAAGCAATGGATAGTGTTATCTATGGAAATTACAGTATCAAAAGTGCATTTGATATGGCGCTGTATGATATTGCAGCACAACATGCCGATCAACCACTTTGGAAATTTTTGGGAGGGCAACACAAACAAGACATTTATACTGATTACACAGTAAGCATTGGCGAGCCTGCAAAGATGGCTTTAGATGCGAAAAAAATTCAAGACCAAGGATACCCCGCTATTAAAATTAAACTGGGAAAAATTGGCGAAGTAGATATCAAGCGAATTGCGGCTATTCGTCAGTCCGTGGGCAATCAGATTCCTTTGCGAATTGATGCTAATCAAGGATGGAGTGTGGAGGAAGCCATCACTACGTTGCAAGCCCTGGCCCCCTATGGAATACAGCATTGTGAAGAACCCATCTCGCGACACTTATACATGGACTTACCAAAAGTTAGTCAGGAAAGTCCTATTCCCATAATGGCCGATGAATGCTGCGGCAATCATCATGATGCAGCGCGATTGATTGCACTAAAAGCATGCGACTATTTTAATATCAAGTTGGGGAAAGCAGGCGGGATATTTAATGGACTCAAAATTGTAGCCTTAGCCGAAAAAGAAAATCTTCATTTGCAAGTTGGCGCCATGATTGAATCTCGGTTAGCCATGACAGCCTTTGCACATTTTGCCTGCTGCAGTCCTGCCATTGTCCACTATGATTTTGATACAGCATTGATGTTTCGAGAAGATCCAGTTGAAGGAGGTATTCAATACGCTCCGAACGGACATATCCAAGTGCCCGCTACCCCAGGCTTGGGCGCGCGTATTGCAGAAAACTGGCTTTTGTCAATGGAGAATATACAAGTCCGCTAGTCAAGGTTCCAACTCATCCCACCCCCTTTCTCATCCTTGAGTTGTATGCCTAATGCGGCAAGCCGATCACGGATTTTATCAGAGGTCATAAAATCTCGTTTTCCTTTTGCTTCCTTCCGAATATCGATCAGCAGTTCCATAACTCCCTGAAGTTTCTCTTGGTCGGCCGCTTGCACTGGCTTTAATCCCAAAATTGTTTCCAGCCACAAACGTAAAGTTGATTGCAGATTTGTGATAGTGGAAGCGGACAAAGCACCAACTGGTGTAATTCCATCTTTGATGGCATTTAAAATTGGAACTAACTCAAATAAATTAGCGAGTATACGAGCCGTACTAAAATCGTCATTCATAAAAACAGGCAACTCGTCAAGCAGCCCCTTCACTTTTGCTTCCAACTCAGCATTAGAGCCTGCTGCTGAAGCACCCGCTGTATCAGGATCAACTTTATAAAATCCCTCTACAGCATCCATCAATCGCTTCAATCCTTTTTCAGCGGCTAATAATGCCTCGTTACTAAAATCAAGTGTACTACTATAGTGTGTTTGCAAAATAAAAAAGCGAATGGTCATCGGATGAAAGGCTTTTGCCAAAATCGGATGCTGCCCGCTAAAGAGTTCCGTCAATTTAATTACATTATTGTAACTCTTACCCATCTTTCGTCCGTTGATGGTGATCATGTTGTTGTGAACCCAATAACGAACGGGAGCCTGATGGTTGCAAATAGTGCTTTGTGCAATTTCACTTTCATGGTGTGGGAATAATAGATCCATACCCCCGCCATGTATGTCAAACTGTGCTCCAAGATATTTTGTAGCCATAGCGGAGCATTCAATATGCCAACCTGGATACCCCACTCCCCAGGGACTTTTCCAACGCATGATATGTTCTGGCGCTGCTGCTTTCCATAAAGCAAAATCAGCGCGGTCTCTTTTTTCTTCCTGACCTTCTAGTTCGCGTGTGGTAGTGAGTAGTTCGTCAATCACTCGCCCACTTAGCTTACCATACTCATGAGTAGATGCATATTTTTTTACATCAAAATAGACGGAGCCATTGACTTCATAGGCATATCCCGCCTTGATGATTTCTTCGATCATTTCAATTTGTTCTACAATATGTCCCGTTGCAGTTGGCTCAATAGAGGGAGGAAGGGTATTAAACTGCTCCATAGCCCAATGAAAAAGATT
>CAINBK010000100.1:0-10464 GCA_903846615.1 uncultured Bacteroidota bacterium | reverse complement strand
GACTTTTTTCTTATTCAATGCTTGGGAAGTATTAAAGAAGAAAGTAAGATTAAAGCAAAATATCTCGAAGCAAAAGATAAGCGGTGCCAAAATAAATGAGTAGACCAGTTACATCTACTAGTGTTGCAATAAATGGTGTGGAAGAAGCGGCTGGATCAGCTCCTAATCTTTTCAATAATAATGGTAGCATAGATCCCATTAGTGTTCCCCACAATACAACTCCGATCAAGGCCATTCCAATCGCTAGTCCCACTTGGAAATAATGTTCACCAAAGAGTGAAAGGAATTGGTGCCCGCCTACTACTATTCCAAAACCAATCAAACCCAATGTCAATCCCATGAATAAACCTGATTGTATTTCTCTTCGTGCAATTCTCCACCAATCTTTAACGGTAATCTCACCCAACGCCATTGCTTGTATAATCAGTGTAGCAGCTTGCGAACCACTGTTTCCTCCGCTGGAGATAATCAGTGGAATAAATGTAGAGAGCACTAGCACGTGCTCCAATGTTTTTTGAAAGCCTGACATGGCTGCGATAGTTAGTGTTTCTCCAATAAATAGAATCAGCAGCCAAATAATTCTCTTTTTGTATAATTTAAAAAGTGGGATATCCAAGTAGGGTTCTTCCAATGCTTCCGTACCTCCCATTTTTTGCATGTCCTCACTGAACTCTTCTCCAGCCACCCATAGTATATCGTCAATGGTAACAATACCCAATAACTTGTTGCTTTGACTTACTACTGGTAATGCCACGCGATTATTCATCTTAAATGTTTCGCTGGCTGTTTCTTGATCATCTTCAGGGTGCAATGCAATAACTCTGCCATCAATCAGTTCCTCTACTTTCTTGTTGGGCGCACTCAGGATAATATCACTAATTCGGATGTCATCAATCAGTTCGCCCTTTTCATTAATAACATAGATTACGTTGATGGTTTCACTGTCTTTTCCATATTTGCGAATGGTTGCAAATACTTCCTCTACGGTGTTGCTGGCATACACATAAACATAATCTGGCGTCATCAGTCGGCCAATACTATTTTCTGGGTAGCCCAACAGGGAAAGCGTAACCTTCCTTTCTTCTGGGTCAAGCATTTTTATCAGCTCTCGTACCACATTGCTAGGTAATTCTTCTAAGAAGTCTGTGCGGTCGTCAGCGGGAAGCTCATTTAGCAACAAAGCCGTAGTATTGGCGGGTAATTTTCTTATGATACTCTTCTGACTTGATAGATCTAAGATTTTAAATACACTAGCTGCCCGGTGCGTCGACATGCTGGAAATAATCGTGGTGTCCTCATCTGGGTATCGTTCCACCAATTCGGCAACTTCACTGATATTCTGGTCATCTAAAAATGCGTGCAGTCTTGCCATATCTCTTTCGGCAAGCATTGCTTCAAATTCAGCAGCCAAAATACCTTGTGTTTGCTCTATGGACATCTTTGCAAAAGTACAAAGGAAAATGCGTACTTCGTGGTTAACTCTCATTGTCATGATATTGCCTTGTCTTTTTATCGCTCCTTCTCCCAAGCATGGCAGAGGTGTTTTTACGAACGAAGTATTAGAGGTAGGTAGGACCATCGAAATATCTCCCGTAATTGTATTGCCTGCATCTGATCGTTTGCACATTGACAATACCTTGCTGCACGATTATATTTTTGAATGGGGGGAAGACCGCTCTAAGGCTGCAGTAGCGTTGGGCTACCTATCTGTTTATAATCATGCTTGTCCCAGTAATTGTGTCTACGAAATGGATTTTTCAGCGGGCATCATGCGCGTGATTACTGTTACGTCAATTCAAAAAGGGGAAGAGTTGTTCATTAATTACCATGGGGATTTTGATAATGCGTCTCCCTTGTGGTTTCCCATTGAAAAGTCATAGGATTACGTAAGTGCTTAAAACAAAAAACCCCGCTCTCTGGCGGGGTTTATGAAAAATTAATAATTTTTAAAATTTGATCTGTGCTCTCAATTCTCCAAGAGGAAAAGCAGCTGTACGGATACTAACATAGTATACTCCGTTAAGTAGATTTTCTTCTGTGATCAAAACTTCGTCAACGAACAAGCGACCACTATAAGTGCCACAACTTGTGTTGGAGACTGTAGCGCATCTGGTGATACCGGATAATGTGAAAAGTTGTATCGGATTGGCAGGGAATCCAGCTGGGGCCATTCCGTGAATTGACATACCAGGAATAGGTGATGTAGCTACAGCCCCGCTTAGTCCTGACCAACGAATGGTATAAGACAATAGCTTGGTAGCTTTGTTGTAATGAATATCCATAGTGCCCAATGCAGAAGTGGGACTAGGAGGGAAGTTTTGAGCTCCCGTAAGAGGAACATCTACGCGACTGTACTCTTTTCTAACAAAAAGATCGTCATCACGATCGCAAGCTCCCAAGGATATTAGAAGGGTAGCAGCAACTAAAAAACGAGCAGTAGTTTGGAACAGTTTCATTGAAACAGATTTTCGTAAAAGTAATACAATTTTTTGATTGGCCCCATTTTTGGGGTTTTCGTGAAGTGGATGGGGAAAACTAGCCCAATTTCCTTTTTAGCGCCTGAAGTTTCAATAGGGCGTCCAAGGGGGTTAGGTGTTCAATATCAACATTTTCAAGCTCCTTTTTGATTTCTAATAAGGCTGAATCCTCACTGCCAAAAATGGACAATTGTAATTGAGGAATATTGGCTTTATTACCATGTTTTTGGGGGGTGAGTTGGGGAGCCTCATGCCCTGCCTCAAGCTCTGCTAGTTTTTTTGCGGCCTGCTCTAAAAGGGGTGTGGGCATACCCGCCATGCGGGCCACATGTAACCCAAAGCTGTGTAAGGAACCTCCGGGGGCTAGCTTGCGTAAAAAAATTACCCGATTTTCTGATTCCTGGTAAGTGATATGAAAATTTCGAACGCGTGAAAACTGTTCCTCTAGCTCATTTAATTCGTGATAGTGGGTTGCAAAAAGTGTCTTTGGTTTGGCTGGCGACTCATGTAAATATGCTGCGATACTCCAGGCAATAGAAACACCATCATAAGTTGAGGTACCTCTTCCTATTTCGTCCAAAATAACAAGGCTCCGTTCGCTTAAATTATTAATGATAGAAGCTGTTTCATTCATCTCTACCATAAAAGTTGATTCGCCTCCTGCCAGGTTATCGGATGCACCAACACGCGTAAAAATTTTATCTGTCAGCGGTATCAGGGCTCGTTTGGCAGGAACATAATGTCCCATATGAGCAAGTAGACAGATCAGTGCAGTTTGTCGAAGCAAAGCAGACTTACCACTCATGTTGGGTCCTGTTAGGATCAAAAGCTGCTGGGAATTTGGATCAAGTAATAAGTCGTTTCCAATGTAGGATTCTCCAGCAGCCAGACATCTTTCAATAACAGGATGTCGGCCTGCTTCAATCAGAAGTTGAGCGTCTGTGGTTACTTCTGGCTTACAGTAGTTGTTTTGCAACGCATTGTTAGCAAAACAACACAGACAATCCAAATTGGCAACTGCATCTGCATTTTTCTGTAGTGCAGGAACAATTGACTGTAGCCTTGTAAGTAGTTCTTCAAAAATGGAAAATTCAAGGGTTCGAATTCGCTCTTCTGCACCCATAATTTTTTCCTCATACTCCTTTAATTCTGGCGTAATATATCGCTCTGCATTTGTGAGCGTTTGCTTTCTTATCCAATTTGAGGGTACTTTTTCTTTATGCGCATGTGTTACTTCTAGGTAATATCCAAAGACTGAATTAAAACCAATTTTCAAAGAAGTGATGCCAGTTTCTCTTATTTCACGCTCCTGCATCGCTTGTAAAAATTGTTTTCCGCTGGTAGCTAGCGAACGAAGCTGGTCCAACTCGGGATGTACACCCGCTGCAATGGCCTCCCCTTTTTGTATCACTGCGGGAGGTTCGTTCACTAGTGTTCTTTCTATGTCTTGAATTGTATTCTCTTGCGAGGCAAGTTGGCTCGCGATGTTTAGCAAAAAGGACTGCTGGGTTTGGTTGAGTTCTTCTTTTATTTTTTCAAGCTTTAGCAAGTACCCAGCCAATGCTCTAATTTCCCGCGGTCCTGTTTTTCTCAGGGATAGCCGAGCGGCAAGCCGTTCTAAATCTCCGCATCCTTCTAGTTGTGATCCAATTTCATGGTGATGAGCAGGTTCTTTAATTAAGAATTCTACTGTATCCAATCTTTCTTGTATGGTGCTCTTTTCAACAAGAGGGAAGATCATCCAGCGTTTTAGTCTTCTTCCTCCCATGGGAGTTTGCGTATGATCCAACATGCTTAGCAGTGTTGGATTGCCTTCGCGAGAAGGAGTCAGCAACTCTAAATTCCGGATCGTAAATCGGTCCATCCATAAAAATGATTGACGATCGATACGCTGCATTCTACTGATGTGCTGAAGATGTGGGTGGTCTGTTTCCTTGAGATAGTGAAATATAGCGCCAGCTGCTATGCATCCTAAGGGCAGTTCTTCCACACCGAATCCTTTTAAAGACTGTACCTGGAAGTGTTTTAATAATAAATCGCGGGTGTAGGTTTCATCAAAGATCCATTCGTCCAGCGTATAGGTATAAGTTTTCAGTCCTAGTTGTTCCTTCAGTCGATGCTGGTGTTGTCGTTGGACCACTAACTCTGCGGTGGGTAAGCCTTGTATGAGTTTATCTGCAAAATCTCGATCTCCTTCTGTTACATAAAGTTCACCGGTAGAAATATCAAGGAAAGCAAGCCCCAATTTGTCTTCAGAATCAGTGTGTAGGGCTAGTAGAAAGTTATTGCTTCGTTGATCGAGTATTTTATCATTAGTGGTAGTACCCGGTGACAACATTTCGGTTACACCTCTTTTTACAATTCCCTTGGCTTGTTTGGGATCTTCCAACTGATCGCAAACTGCAACACGATGACCTGCCTTTACTAATTTATGCAGGTAGGTGTCCAGGGAATGATGTGGAAAACCTGCTAATGCTGCATCTGCTGCTGCTCCATTATTTCTTTTAGTCAGGGTGATTCCCAGAATCTGTGAAGCAAGTACTGCATCCTGTCCAAAGGTTTCATAAAAATCTCCCACCCGAAACAAAAGAATTGCATCGGGATATTTTTGTTTGATTGCCCGGTGTTGCTGCATCAGCGGGGTCTCGTTGGAAGCTCTTTTAGCCATACAGGTAGGTGAGGAGGACAAAAATAAGGAACCCTGCTTACCTTCGCCGCATGCGAAAATTACGCATGGATGAATTGGGCCGTAAAACAGTTACGGAAGTGAAGGGGGCCAGTAAGGTCCCGGTTATTGTTGTACTGGAAAACATTAGAAGCGCCTATAATGTGGGTAGTGTGTTTAGAACCGCTGATGCATTTCTTTTGGAGAGTGTTTATTTAGTGGGTTACACCGCTTTTCCTCCACATAAGGAAATACGTAAAACTGCTTTAGGTGCTGAGGAGTCTGTTAATTGGAAGCATTTTAAAACCATGTCTGAAGCAATCGATGCTATTCATCAGTTGGGGTATGCGCTTGTTGCGGCAGAGCAAACTGACCGAAGTGTCCCACTGCATCTTTGGGAAGAACCCGCATCTCCAGGTTTGGCATTGGTAATGGGGAATGAAGTGACCGGTGTAGAACAAGATACGCTTGAAGCCTGTGAGCATGTAGTAGAAATTCCTCAGCTTGGTATGAAACATTCATTAAATATTGCCACGGCTGCTGGGGTTGTACTCTGGGAAATTGTCAGAAAAAAAATCACAGGAAAGGGATGAACAACGGATTTATAAATTATTTCAAGCTCATCAAGTTTTCACACACCGTGTTTGCAATGCCATTTGCGTTGATTGGATTTTTTCTGGGACTTCAATCTATTGTTCCGGGTACTGAGGTACAGGGAATACGGTTGTTCATACTAGTTGTTTTGTGCATGGTTTCCGCGAGAAGTGCAGCCATGGCATTCAATCGTTATCTGGATCGTTCATTTGATGCGCTTAATCCGCGTACAGCTCAGCGAGAAATACCGGTTGGGATCATCAAGCCTGCTCGCGCATTGTTTTTTACATGGGGGATGTCAACACTGTTTGTGATCTGTTCCTATTTAATTAATCCAATTTGTTTTTTTCTTTCTCCGATTGCGCTACTAATTATTCTAGGCTATAGCTATACAAAGCGGTTCACTCCGCTATGTCATCTTGTATTGGGTGCAGGTCTTTCGTTGGCACCAATTGGCGCTTATTTGGCAGTTACCAGCCAATTTGCTGTGGTTCCATTATTTTTCTCTTTTGCGGTATTAACATGGGTCAGTGGATTCGATATTATTTACGCTTTACAAGATGAACCCTTTGATCGTTCTCAGCATCTTTATTCTATACCAGTTTGGCTAGGAGCTCAAAAAGCATTGTATGTTTCCAGATTTCTTCATATCGCCAGCTTCATTTTTATTGGGCTGGCCGGTTGGTATGGTCAATTTGGATGGCTATACTGGGTCGGGGCATTTCTATATGGAGGTTTATTGATTTATCAACAATGGCTGGTGAGTCCTCATGACCTAAGTCGGGTTGACCTGGCCTTTATGACAGTAAACGGATTTGCCTCTATGCTGTTTTCAGGTTTTGTAATCACCGATTTATATATTCAATAGTAAGATGGGCAGAATTATGGCAATCGATGTGGGTGGAAAACGAACGGGAATAGCCGTTACTGATCCCTTGCAAATTATTGCGACGGGGCTGACTACTATTGAGGCGCATACCTTAATTGAGTTCATCAAAACCTATATCAAAACTGAGCAAGTTGACCGATTTGTGGTGGGATGGCCAACTAATTGGGATGATTCACCTACCCATGGCACTCCCCATGCTGCCAAAGCAATTCAACTTCTTCAAAAGAATTTCCCTTCTATTCCTGTTGAGAAAATAGATGAACGATACACATCAAAAATGGCAAAGGATGCTTTGCTTGAGATGGGACTAAAGAAGAAAGATCGTCGAGATAAAAAACTGGTCGATGAAGTGGCAGCCGTAATCTTGCTCCAGGAATACCTGCGTTCTGTCCAGGGATCGTAACTTTGTGGTATGATTCTTCCCATTATCGCTTACGGAAACCCTATTTTAAGAGAAGTGGCTAAACCTATAGACCAAGGGCAACTTGATTTAGCTTCCTTTATTGAATCTTTATGGGAGACAATGTATGCCAGCAGCGGAGTCGGGCTTGCCGCCCCACAGGTGAACCATTCAATTCGTTTGTTTACAGTGGATACATTGCAGCTTTTTAATTCAATGGACCAAAAGGAGCATGCCAATTATCCTGATGCTCCTGGTGTTAAAGCTGTTTTTATTAATGCTACTATTTTAGAGCAAACAGGCGAACCTTGGGGATACAGCGAAGGGTGTTTAAGTATTCCAAAGATTCATGAAGAGGTGCTGCGCCCTGATACTATTCGCCTTCGGTATACTACCGAGCAATGGGAGGTTAAAGAAGAAATTTTCAGTGGTCTAACTGCTCGCGTCATTCAGCATGAATACGACCATTTGGAAGGGCGTTTGTTCATAGACCATCTTGCTCCTTTGAAACGTAAACTCCTTAAAGGCAAACTAACCGATATTACCAAGGGAAAGGTTGCGGTTGATTACAAGATGAAATTTTCTATATGAGGGGTTGTTTCACCTTAATCCTCTTTTTATTTTTTGTAGCTGTTCATGGACAATCCCTTGAAGCGGATAGTATTGATGGGGTCAGACTTCGACAGCTCATAAATCTTTCCGAAGTGGTGTTGCGAAGTAATCTTGATATTGATCGTTTTATTCAGCAAGTACGTAACGACACTACATTTTATAAGGCTTTCCGAAATCTGCGTGTATTGGAGTTCACTTCTAGTAATGATATTTTGCTTCGTAATAGAAACGCTGTTCCAGTAGCAAGAATGGTTAGTAAAACAAAACAGATCAGAGAAGCGGGATGCAGAAGCACCAGGGTGCTGGAAGAGAAAGTGCAAGGTAATTTTTACAAATCGGATAAGAGCTATCGCTATTATACGGCAGCCTTATACGCTTCTCTATTTTTTGCTCCTGGTAGAATTTGTGGGGAGACTAATATTGTGCGAGATCGAAATTTTCAAGCGCGTTCGACCAAAGGAATGGCACGCCACCGAGAACAATTAAAAATGTTGCTATTTGAACCCGGAAGAAAAATACCGGGGATTCCTTTTATCGGAGATAAGGTTGACATTTTTAGTCCTGAGCGGCGGAATCTTTACAATTACGCTATAGATCGGGTTATTTATAGGGGAGAAGACTGTTATTTATTTACGGTTCAGGCTAAGCCCAATCTAAGGGCAGGGCAACGTGATAAAATAGTAATCGATAATATGACCACATGGTTCAGTGTTCGTACCGGTGAGGTGTTGGCTAGAAATTATGCGATGAGCTATCAGGCTGGATTTTATGATTTTGATGTGCAGATTGAAGCTGAATTGATGCGCTATAAAAACTGGGTTGTCCCCGCGGTGCTTCGTTATGTGGGTAATTGGGATATTCCTTTTAAAGAAAGGGAACGTGGCGTTTTTACCGCTACGCTCTATGATTTTCGCTAAGCAACTATTTTTTGTAGGTGGCTGAGTAGTTACGCCATTTCTCAATTACTTCTTCCATATCCACAGGAAGGGGAGATTCGAAATTGATTGTCAGGCCGGTGGAGGGATGGACAAATCCGAGTGTCCGTGCATGCAAGGCTTGTCTTTTGCATATCTCAAAGCAATTTTCTACAAATTGTTTGTATCGCGCATAAACAGTTCCCTTCACAATTTTATCTCCTCCATAAAAGTCATCATTGAACAAGGGGTGTCCCAGATATTTCATGTGCACACGAATTTGGTGCGTTCGTCCCGTTTCTAATTTACATCGAACTAAAGTTACATAGCCAAATCGTTCAATTACTTCATAATGGGTGATTGCTTCTTTACCATGTTCTCCGTCCGGGTAAGCTTCAAAGAGTTTTCGAAATCGTAAATGTCTTCCCACATGAGCCCTTATTGTTCCTTTATCTTCCTGCACATCTCCCCACACCAGGGCAATGTATTCTCGGTTAACGGTATGATCAAAAAACTGTTTGGCCAATTGTCGCATCGCCAAATCTGTTTTTGCAAGTACTAACAGGCCACTGGTATTTTTATCAATTCGGTGAACCATTCCAAAGCGAGGCAATGTTTCTTCTGATAATTCGGGATTTTGTTGTTGTAGATACCAGGCTACACCATTCAATAAAGTGCCTGTGTAGTTACCGCTGCCTGGATGTACTACCATTCCGGCTGGCTTATTGATAATCATTACATCCTTATCCTCAAAGAAAATAGAAAGGTCCATCGGCTCCGGGGATACAGCTGTTTGCTCTGGACTTATGTCTGAGTAAATAATGATTTGATCCAGTGGTTTTATTTTGTAATTCGCTTTGATTGCCTGTCCATTTACCTGGACCATTCCCAAGTTCATGGCTTGTTGTAATTTATTTCGACTGGCTCCCTCTATGCGGCTCGCAAGAAATTTATCGATTCGCAATGGTTCTTGTCCTTTGTTTACTTGAAGTTGAAATCGTTCGTAGAGCTCGTCGCTCAGATCTTGTGTTTGTATGGGTAGCTCCTGATTCATCTTTGCAAAGGTAAAGCTTCGAAGTTTGTGGGTACCTTTGCAGTGTATGCGTAAACTGGTGCATTTTCAGGATTTGGGGCTAGCCGCTTATCAACCCGTTTGGGATTTACAAGAGCGATTATTGAAAGAAAATATTGAGCGCAAAACCAAGGGTGAATGCGGGGTTCATCACCTCCTATTTGTGGAGCATCCACCTGTCTACACATTGGGTAAAAGTGGAAAGCGAGAGCATGTGTTAATTGGGGAGGAGGAAATGATGCAGCGTCAAATTGATTTTTTTCAAACCAACAGAGGAGGGGATATTACGTATCATGGTCCCGGTCAATTAGTTGGATATCCAATTTTAGATCTTGAGCAGTTTTATACGGACATCGGCAGATACCTACGTGAATTGGAAGAAGTAATTATACTCACCCTCGCGCATTACGGTTTAAAAGGAGAACGTTCTAAAGGTGAAACGGGAGTATGGTTAGATCCGCTACTCCCTGGAAAAGCGCGTAAAATTTGTGCGATGGGCGTGCGCTGTAGCCGGTGGATCACCATGCATGGCTTTGCATTGAATGTGTGTAACGATCTATCCTATTTCAATCATATCGTGCCTTGTGGAATTCCTGATAAATCAGTAACATCATTGGAAAAAGAACTACAGTATTCTCTGCAGTTAGCTGAAGTAAAGAAAGTAGTACAATCTAATTTCAAGAAAGTATTTGAAGTGGAGTGGATCTAAAGTCCAGCGTAATCAAGTTATCGATCAAGATGCAGCTTGTGTTTTTCTATTAAACGGGCATCCTCGTATAGTTCGAATAAAAACCAACCTCCGTGTAAAAAATTGATTTTGTCCAATTGAAAATTGGGGGCG
>CAINBK010000099.1:0-3301 GCA_903846615.1 uncultured Bacteroidota bacterium | reverse complement strand
CTTCGTCGCCCAGCACATATCCTAAACCAGGGCTATTACTAGTAATTTTCTTCCCGTTGAAATAACAGGAATTAGAACCTGTCCCGAGAATACAGGCAATCCCTTTATCTCTTCCACATAAGGCACGAGCTGCTCCCATGAGATCATGCGTTACTTCAATATTGGCCGAGGGAAACAACTGCTGCAATGCCTTACGTACAATTTTTACATTGTTTGGGTTTGCACAACCTGTTCCGTAATAAAATACTTCCTGGATTTTAGCTTTTCTTAAACGAGGAATGAGTTCTTGCTGAAGCAAGGAAACAATATCAGCCGTACTTAAAAAGTAAGGACTTATACCCGCTGTCAATAGGGTACGTTTCTTAGCCCCCTCTATGAGACACCACTCTGTTTTGGTGGCTCCGCTGTCTGCAATCAGTTTTACCGTAGCCATTTGCTCAACCAACAAAAAATAGGTTCACAACAAATCAATTAACTTGCACAAGTTACGTAAAATAAAGGCCTGAATGGGAAATAATAAACGGGATATTGCGCTGCCAATTATCATTTCAATCGTTCTTCTCGTTGGTCTATTTGTTGCTCAATTTTTAATGCCATCGATTCAACTTTTTGGGAATAACAAACAGTCGACATTTCAGCAAGTTTTAGAGTTGGTCAAAAACAAATATGTGGATCCTGTCAACCTGGACAGCCTCGAATCCTCTGCAGTGGATGAGCTGCTAAAAGAATTAGACCCCCATTCTACTTACCTGAAACCAGCCGACCTTGCCGAAGCAACAGAACTTTTGAAAGGACATTTTGAAGGAATAGGCGTAGAGTTTAGCCTATTTAATGATACCGCAACGATTACCTATGTAATCCCAGAGGGACCCAGCGAAAAAGCGGGTATAAGACCCGGAGATCAACTAATTAAAGCGAATGGCATTTTGATGGTTCGCAAAAACAATTCAACGGATACGATTCGTTCAATAATTAAAGGGGAAAGAAATTCTATTGTCAATTTAACAATACTAAGAGATCAGCAAACTTTACAAATAAATGTAAAACGTGATCGAATTCCCCTTCCTGCCCTTGAATCCTCCTATTTACTGGACTCAAAGACAGGATATATACGGCTGGCGCGTTTTTCTGAAACTAGTTATGAAGAATTCATGATGGCAGTGGAAACATTAAAGTCTCAAGGCGCACAACAACTTATGCTCGACTTGAGAGGGAATGGAGGCGGACTCTTGAGTGAAGCAATTGATATTGCAGATGAATTTCTTGATCAAGACAAACTCATTGTTTACACGGAAGGAAATAAAATAGCCAGACAAGAGTACCGCGCCAGAAGACCTGGACAATTTGAAAAAGGAAAAGTATTTCTACTTATCGATGAATTTTCAGCCAGCGCCAGCGAAGTACTAGCCGGCGCTATACAAGATTGGTGCAGAGGAAAAATTGTAGGTCAAACTTCATTTGGGAAAGGATTAGTACAAGAAGAATATAGCCTTTCAAACGGGGGCGCATTACGATTAACCGTAGCTAGGTATTACACGCCGTTAGGCAGATGTATTCAACTACCCTATCAAAATAATAGTAAGGATACTACAAAAAAAAATCGCTACTTTCTTAATAGCTGCAATGACACCCTCCGGGAAGAAAATGGAATTACGCCTGATATTAAAATCGCAACAACTAACGATACAGCTCTCATTTCTTCTGCTAACCTGATGCATGCGCTTACTAGGATTAATCAATTTTCATTCCGCTATTACCAGGACAACATTTCATTTTTTAATAAAAAAGCTACCCCCCTGTCTTTACTAAGAGATGCCGATTTAGCCCATTCGATTTGGGCTAAATGGATCTTCGTTGAGAAGTCATCAAAAAATACTTCAACTCCTTATTCATCCATTGAAAAAAAATTCCTAACGGAGAGAATTTTAGCTACACTAGCAAGATTTAAATGGAGAAACAACGGATACTATCAGGTATTAAATGCCAATGACAGCACAGTCAATAAAGCTTTGAAATTAATCAATCAATAAAAATGGATATAAAGAATAACATCCTGGAAACGATTGGGAACACGCCACTGATTCGCTTAAACCGAATCACCAACCAACTGCCCTGCGAAGTGTTGGCAAAAGTGGATTACTTCAACCCAGGTAATTCCATCAAAGACAGAATGGCTTTGAAAATGGTTGAAGTAGCAGAACAAGATGGACGACTTAAACCAGGAGGCACGATCATTGAAGGAACAAGCGGAAATACGGGTATGGGACTAGCTTTAGCCGCTGTTGTTAAAGGATACAAATGCATATTTGTAACCACTGATAAACAATCCAAAGAAAAAGTTGACATTTTGAAGGCGGTGGGAGCTGAAGTAATTGTATGTCCCACCAATGTACTCCCAGAAGATCCCAGAAGTTATTATAGCGTAGCTGCGCGTCTAGCCAGAGAGATTCCCAACTCTTGCCATATGAATCAATACGATAATCTAGCCAATAGACAGGCGCACTACGAATCTACAGGGCCAGAAATATGGAGACAGACAGATGGAAAAATAACCCACCTTATTTGTACAGCAGGCACGGGGGGTACCATTACTGGAACTGCGCAATACTTAAAAGAAAAAAATCCAGACATACAGATCTGGGCAATCGATGTATACGGATCATTGCTGACCAAATACTTTAGAACTGGGCAAATTGACATGAATGAAGTGAAACCTTACGTAAGTGAGGGATTCGGAGAGGACTTTGTTCCCAAAAATTATGACATGCAATTTATTGACCATTTTGAGCAGGTGACTGACAAAGATGGAGCAATCATGGCCCGTCGATTAGCAAAAGAAGAAGGTCTTTTTTGTGGGTACAGCGCAGGTAGCTGCATACAAGGACTCTTTCAGTTAAAAAGCAAACTAAAAAAAGGTGATTTGCCCGTGTGCATTTTGCATGATCACGGAAGCAGATATGTTGGGAAAATATATAATGACCAGTGGATGATGGAACGCGGCTTTCTGGATGTAAAAACTATTCGTGAAATCATTCGCAGCCGGGGATCTAAAAAATTAATTACCGTAGAAAAGCAGCATAGTGTTTCAGAGGCTGTTGAATTAATGAAAAAATATGATATTGAACAGATTCCAGTAATGGAGGATGATCTACCAGTAGGCGCCATAAGCCAACAAGGACTCTTTACTAAAATATTTGCAGACCCAGATTTAAAAAATTCCACCATACAAGCCGTAATGGAAAAAGGATTTCCAATAGTACCATTCGATAGTCCTGCTGAAAAATTGACACAATATATCAGT
>CAINBK010000098.1:0-5624 GCA_903846615.1 uncultured Bacteroidota bacterium | reverse complement strand
GTTACTGATGCGGTAACTGCTTTGCAAAAGTTGGCTGCTGCACATCGCTCACAATTTTCAATTCCTGTTATTGGCATAACAGGGAGTAACGGAAAAACAATTGTAAAAGAGTGGTTGTTTCAGTTGCTTCAGGCTGATTTTAAAATCGTGAGGAGTCCTAAGAGTTTTAATTCACAGCTCGGTGTTCCGCTGAGTGTCTGGGAAATAAAACCACATCATCAGTTAGCTATTTTTGAGGCAGGTATTTCACAACCTGACGAAATGGAGCGATTGGAAAAGATCATCCAGCCCACCATTGGTGTTTTTACCAATATTGGAGATGCCCATCGTGAAGGATTTGACTCTATGGAGGAAAAGGAAAAAGAGAAGCGTAAACTTTTTCTGCGCGCTCCGATTGCTCCACCCCTGACACTACTTTCAGTGGAGTCAGATGCTGGTTTTTCAATCATCAAGGCAAAAGGGTCCTTACTTCCCACCGGGGGTGCTATTCAGATTCCTTTTACGGATGCGGCCTCCATCCAAAATGCCATTCGTTGTTGGGAGATTTTGTTATTGTTGAAGCTTCCCATGTCTACTATTGCAGAACGAATGAAGTGCCTTACTCCAGTTGATATGCGACTTAGTTTAAAGAAGGGGGTGCATCATTGCCAATTGATCAATGACAGTTATAGTGCCGATCTAAGTTCATTAGAGATTGCGCTTTCATTTTTGAAGCAGCAAGCAGGTTCACTGAAACGTACCGTGATACTTTCTGATTTTATGCAAACGGGGGAAACTCCTGGGGAACTCTATACGCGTATAAACGCGATGCTGACCCAAGTTCCTGTTTCCCGTTTAATTACCATAGGGCCTGTTATAGGAGCAGCATTTCTGCATACGGCTGATAGTTGGCAATTAGAGCAGTATGCAGACACTACCGCATTTCTTACACAAGCGCAACTGCGTTCATTCAGAGACGAAATAATTTTAGTAAAGGGGGCTCGTTCCTTTGGTTTAGAGGAGGTGGTTGCTTTTTTAGAAGAAAAAGTTCATGAAACAAGACTGGAAATTGATTTACAGGCTGTGGTTCATAACTACAATCAATATCGCCAGCTCCTAAAGCCTGGAACTAAAATCATGGCGATGGTAAAAGCCTTTGCATATGGAAGCGGGGCTACTGAGATTGCACATGTATTACAGTTTCAGGGAGTAGATTATTTTGGAGTTGCCTATGCTGATGAAGGAGTGGAGCTACGAAAAGCGGGAGTCACTACTCCCATTTTAGTGATGAACACGGAGCCTGCTGCTTTTGAAACTCTGTTAAACTATCAACTGGAGCCTACGCTATTTTCTATTACTTTATTGGAAGCGTTTGATCAGTATTTACAAAAGCAAGGCATAACAGCGTATCCTGTTCATCTCGAGATTGAAACCGGGATGAACAGACTTGGTTTTACTGAGGAGGATTGGTCTTCTGTAGTTAAGCAACTGGCTTCCACTTCTAGTTTTTTAGTCCAATCTGTTTTTTCACACCTAGCAGCGAGTGAGGATTCAGCAGCTGATTCGTTTACATACAAGCAACTTGAAGTATATGAATCCTTCACTACACTGCTGAATGCCCAAATGACTCTTGGTTATTTACGGCATATTGCAAATTCAGCTGGAGCCATTCGTCATCCGTCTTTAGTAATGGATATGGTTAGGGTAGGGATTGGTTTATATGGAATTGAGAATGCTCAGCATCTGTCTTTGATTCCTGCAATCACGTTACGTTCTACCATTGCGCAAATCAAGACAATTCCAGCAGGTAGTGGGGTTAGTTATAATCGTAAAACAATAGTGGATCGGCCTACCCGTTTGGCAACAGTGCGGGTGGGTTATGCCGACGGATATCCACGAAGTTTGGGAAATAAAAAGGGGCAAGTGTTGGTGCAAGGAAAATTAGCTCCGTTACTGGGCAGTATCTGTATGGATATGTTTATGATTGATGTTACAGACATTCCAGCTGCGCAGGTCGGTGACGAAGTGATTTTATTTGGAAAGGAATTATCTGTTGATCAAGTTGCTAAATGGGCATCTACTATTCCTTACGAAATTCTAACTGGAATCTCTCAACGCGTCAAGCGTGTTTATTTTCAGGATTGATTAAAGAATCTGCGTTTCATCTGAAATATCAGAATTGGTCGTACCCGTTGCTGGTACTTCTTGTGATTCTTTTCGAATCAATTTCTGCTGAAACAAAAAAAGTGTAATTACTCCAACAGAGATGGAGGCATCCGCAATATTGAAAATAGGACTAAAAAATTCAAATGCATTTCCTCCAATGAAGGGCAGCCACTCCGGAAAATGGCCTTGCAGGATTGGGAAATACAGCATGTCAACCACACTGCCATGTAAGAGGGAGGAATAACCCTCCGATGAAAAAGTTGCTACCCCTGTATATCCAATATAGTCATTGAGAATAGGGCTATAGTGTAAGCCTTTGTCAAAAATCACCCCATAAAAAAGACTATCAATTAAATTTCCTACTGCGCCTGCATAAATTAAACCCGCACAAACCAAAAAGCCGTAGGCGTATTTTTCTTTGATAAATTTTCCAAGATACCAGGTTCCAATTACAACCGCTACTAATCTAAATAAGGTAAGAATGGCTTTTCCTGCTTCGTTCCCAAACTTCCAACCCCAGGCCATTCCAGGGTTTTCAATAAAATGTAAACGAAACCAATCCAACCCGAAAACACGAATAATTTCACCAGTGGGGTGATTAAGTTTTACCCATAGCTTGAGAAGCTGGTCAGCAGCCAAAATCAAAATGATGAGTACAATAAGCTGATTTTTTTTCGACATGTTTATTTAAGTTTTCCCACCATGTTCTCTGGTCGAACCCATTGGTCGAATTCGGCTGCTGTAACATATCCTAATTTAATGGCCATTTCTTTTAGCGTGGTTCCCTGTTTATGTGCTTTTTGTGCAATCTCAGCCGCCTTATAATAGCCAATTTTAGTGTTCAGCGCAGTTACCAGCATCAATGAATTATCTACATGTTTTTTGATATTGGCTTGAATCGGTTCAATGCCAATTGCACATTTATCATTAAAGGAAACACATCCTTCTCCAATCAAACGTGCACTATGCAAGAAGTTATAGATCATCACTGGTTTGAATACATTCAACTCAAAATGACCGGTAGCGCCTCCGATGTTAATTGCTACATCATTTCCCAGCACTTGTGCTGCAATCATGGTGAGCGCCTCACATTGTGTGGGGTTCACTTTCCCTGGCATGATGGAAGATCCAGGTTCGTTATCAGGAATAAATAATTCTCCAATTCCACTGCGGGGTCCTGAAGAAAGCATACGAATATCATTGGCAATTTTCATTAGACTGACCGCTACAGTTTTCAATGCACCATGTGCTTCTACAATGGCATCATGTGCAGCAAGTGCTTCAAATTTATTCTCTGCGGTAATAAAAGGGTAGCCGGTCAATTTTGCAATATGCTTGGCAACGTTTTTGTCGTAATCTTTTGGTGTATTGATTCCGGTGCCCACCGCTGTTCCACCTAATGCTAATTCGCGCAGGTGCTCCAATGAATTTTTGATGGCTTTAAGCCCGTGATCTAATTGGGATACATAGCCGCTGAATTCTTGACCCACTGTCAACGGTGTTGCATCCATAAAATGCGTACGCCCTATTTTGACAATTTTCATGAACTGCTTACTCTTTTTAGAAAGCGTGTCCCGTAGTTTCTTTATACCAGGAATAGTATTTTCTAAGAGAACCGTATAGGCTGCAATGTGCATCGCTGTCGGAAATGTATCATTGGAAGACTGCGACTTGTTGACATCGTCATTCGGGTGAAGGAATTTTTCTTTATCCGTAAGCTTTCCACCTTTCAGTACATGTCCGCGGTAAGCAATCACTTCGTTCACATTCATATTGCTCTGAGTGCCGCTTCCTGTTTGCCAAACTACGAGGGGGAAATATGCATCTAATTTTCCTTGTAGAATTTCGTCACAGACCTTTCCTATCAACACGGCTTTGTTCTTTGGCAGTACACCCGCATCCATATTAGTCAGGGCTGCAGCTTTTTTTAAGTGCGCAAAGGCCCGGATAATTTCCTTGGGCATCCGGTTGATATCCTGTGCAATTTTAAAATTCTCAATGCTCCGTTGTGTTTGAGCACCATAATAGGCGTCCAGGGGAACCTTCACTTCACCCATGGTATCCTTCTCTATTCTGTATTCCATTTTAATAGGGGGTTGTTCGCCCTGCAAAGTTAGCTGAACTTTGGCTTTCTTTTTTCCAGAAATGCACTGACACCTTCCTGCATTTCTGCAGTACCAAAGCATTGTCCAAACAGCTTAACCTCCTCTTGATATCCATTTTTTGTTTTATCGAAACAAGCCTCTACCGCTTGAATCACTCTTGCTACCGCCTGTGGCCCTTTCGAAAGAATGGCACGCATCATCTTTTTTGCTTCTTCCATTAATGCTGTGGCGTCTACTACTTGATTGATCAGACCAATTTGAAAAGCGTGTGTTGCGTCAACCATATTACCAGTCATCATTATTTCAAGTGCTTTACCTCTTCCAACCAGTTGCGTTAAGCGTTGTGTACCACCGTATCCTGGTATTAGCCCTAGATTTACTTCAGGTTGACCAAACCGAGCTTGCTCCGCGGCAATTCTAATGTGGCAGGCCATGGCCAGTTCACAACCTCCTCCTAATGCAAAACCATTTACCGCTGCGATAATCGGTTTTTTATTTTTCTCCAGTCGATCAAAAATGGCTTGTCCCTTTGAAGCCATTTCCATGGCTTTTATTACGTCCGCCCCATTGAACTCGCTAATATCAGCACCAGCTACAAATGCTTTTTCACCCGCTCCTGTAAGGATCACTCCTTTAATGGTTTGATCTTGCTCAAATTGTTCGATTGCTTGCTCTAATTCTGAAAGCACTGTTTGATTGAGTGCATTCATTTTGTCAGGTCTGTTAATGATAAGCGTGAGCACGCCCTCTTCGAGATGGCCCAATAAGGTTTGGAACGATCCCCAGTTTTGTTGATTCATAAAATTATATTAGGAACGATGGGTTGCTACCCATTCTTTGATAAAATCAGCAATTTCTCTAGTATCCGAGCCGGGATGAAATAATTTTCCAACTCCCATTTTATAAAGTTCTTCACTATCCTCTTCTGGAATAATACCGCCTCCGGTTAGCAATACATCATTTAATCCTTTTTCCTGCATCAGGGTGATCACTTTTGGAAAAACAGTATTGTGCGCTCCTGATAGTATCGAGATTCCTATGGCGTCTACATCCTCTTGCAGGGCCGTATTGACAACCATCTCTGGAGTTTGTCGAAGTCCGGTATAAATTACCTCCATACCCGCATCCCGCAGAGCCGTGGCAATTACTTTGGCACCACGATCATGGCCATCCAAACCAACTTTTGCAACCAGAACACGAACAGGTCTTTTCATATAATTAAGCTCCTTGCAAAATTAAGCGCTTTGCCTGAGTCAATCTCTCCACAGTTTCATCCTTTCCTAACAGGTACGCAATATCAAATACCCCGGGGCCAAACTTTCCACCTACTAGCATGATGCGAAGTGGTAATAATAGCTCACCTATTTTGAGTTG
>CAINBK010000097.1:0-8546 GCA_903846615.1 uncultured Bacteroidota bacterium | reverse complement strand
CAACATTTTTCCCATATTTTTCCTGGGCTCCTATACGTGGGGCTGCTATTATCTGGATGTACCGTTGTTCAAAATTTAAAGGGTAAACTGCCGGTTTTGAAGGTAGAACAAGCCGAACGCTCCACGCAGATGGCAATAACCACTACTTATCAGCCACCCGTTTTCATGGATGCTCTTCCCATCAAACAAGTTGAGAAAAATAATCAACAGCCTCGGTGGGCCCTGAAGAATTCTTCCCCCTTGACTTTCCCAGCCACTTCACCTGTCGCATTAGTAGAAGTTCCCATAAACCCAAGTCTGTTATCCCCAGCCTCTGCCTCCAAAGAAGGTGAAGTATCTGCCCTGCAGATGAAGTTTTCTGTATTACTTGAACAAGACTTGTTTTCGCTACCTGATTCCAAACTTTTAGCGGCAATTGATCCATGGATGGGTGTTCGATATAGAAGAGGAGGAACCTCTCAGCAAGGCATTGATTGCTCTGCCTTTACGGCTTCTGTGCTCTCAACCTATGCTGGAATCCGTCTGCCACGTACTTGTAGTGAACAATTCCAGCAATGCCAAAAAGTGGATAAGGGAGAAATCCAAATTGGAGATTTGCTATTTTTTCGAACTAGGGGTCGTTCTGTTTCTCATGTTGGAATCTACCTAGGCAATAATAAGTTTGTACATGCCTCATCAAGTAATGGTGTGATGGTGAGTAGTCGAAACGAACCTTACTTCTCTAGCCGTTTTGTAGGTGCCAGAAGGGTGCCTATGGCCACAGTGACGGAATCAGCTTTTGAATAATCTTTTATTAATTGTCTGGATTACCTGCTTAATGTCAGGGGATAGGTTAAGAAAGTATACGCCTGTCGCTGCAATAAACAAATACAAAATACTTCTTCCTGCTAACGAAGACCAACCCTGTTGATCTGCAAAAATATAATGGATACTTATTGTTAGAACGGCAAATAGCAGCATTGCCTTTAAGGTTGCATGCGTGAATGGCTGCAGTTTGAATTTATACCAAAGAAAAAGTATTCTAATGCTATTGTAAATGGTGATGGAAATCAATTGGGCCAGAGCGGTTCCAATTATACCATACGAGAGGGTTAGAAAGTAGCTCAGTGGCAGCATGCATAAGAGTAGCAGAATTCCACTTGTAAATTCAAATCGCCAACGAGGGGAAGTAATAATTATTTGGGAATTAATGCCAGTGCCCATGTCAATTAACCGGGTTAGCCCTAACAAAATAAAGACAATGTAACCACTAAGAAAAGCCGGTTTTAAATCTAATGTTAATATGGCATCTTGGTAGTTAATTACAAATAATCCAAAAAAGCAAGCACCAAATAAAAAAAGATTTATCGAAGAGCGCTGGTAAATCCGTAGCAAAGTCGACTGGTCTTTTTCTTTCCAGGCACTGGTCAGCGGCTCCATTGATGCTGCAATAATTCCGCGCTGCGGTGCCTGAAGCATGGAGGCCATATTTTGAGCCAATGAGTAAATCGCTAATTGCGCTAATGCATTTTGTAGAACCGATGGAATTAAAATGGAGTCAAATACCTGTGCTATTACAAAGATTAAGGTACCTGCATATGTAAAGCTGGTGTAATGTAGAATTGGTTTTTTAAAACGATTCGAGAGGGGGCTTATGGGCCAGCTTAACGGAAGTTTTTTCTTTATGTACAGGTATCCGAGTAGCAATAGGCCAATGATTATGTAGCTAAATGAAAAAAGCTGAATAAAGTTTTTGAAGTTTACAATCCATCCGTTTATAAAAAGGATAATCAATGCTAAAACAATCAAACGCCAAAATCCCTCCTTCAAAAAGTTGCTAAATACAGATTCCTTTTGCTGCCATCCCCACGCTTCTAAAATATTGAATAGGAGTAGCCCCCCAGCCAGCGCATAAATCCAATTGAAGAATTGAATCAGCAGTGGAGAATTGGTTACATATTTGCGAATAATCAAGGGCTCGATTAATTGACCAACAAAAATCAACAGTGCAAACCCAACCATTCCTAGGAGAAGCGCAATGGTGAGTTGATCATTTTTTTCTGTTTTTAACCGGTCTCTGTAATAGGGGAAGAACTTATAGATGAAATAGGGAGCACCCAGGTTGCCAACGGCTACTAAAAGCAGCGTGATTGCTATGAACGCATTATAAAGGCCAAACTCCTCTTGTGTAAAAAAATCTTTTCGGGTAAATAAGTAGGTATTGAGCAAGCCAATTCCAAATCCGCCATAAATTACTAGCGTTGATAAAATACTTTGTTTTCTGATACTGCTCATGCGATTTACCTGCTATTCTACTTTCTTTTTAGTAAAGTAATAATTCTCCGAGATGGATTCAATAGCTGTTATTTCAGCCAATTCAATTTGATTCCACGTGGTATTACAAACAATTTGCGTGGATTCTTTATCGTCCAGTCGAACTGGCATTGTAAAATCCTTGTCACAGTTTGTAAATCGATATCGAAGTTTTCCTTGGTTGTAGGTGTATTCAAAGATGGGGATTTTAGTGGCCCGCAGATATTGGTTGAATACAGGAGAAAGGGGTAGGCTAGTCTTTCTTATAAAATAATCTTCTATATCTTTTGTGTCTACTGTTTTGTGGTAAAATTCTTTATTTAGGCCTAGTAATATTTCACGAAACAAACTATCATTATTTATCATGGTGCGAATGTGATGCAGCATGCCCGCTCCTTTATTATACATATCTCCACTTCCCTCGTGGTTTACTCCATAAAATCCAATAATGGGACGGTCGTTTCTGATTTTTGTTCGTATTCCTTGACAGTATGCATCAGCTGCTTTTTTCCCATAGTGATATTCAATGAATAGCACTTCACTGTACATGGTGAATCCCTCATGCACCCACATATCCGCAATATCATTGGTGGTAATATTATTGGCAAACCACTCATGGCCACTTTCGTGAATAATAATATAGTCCCAGTCTTTTCCCCAACCAGTGCCAGAAAGATCTCGGCCTCTATACCCGTTGCCAAACCCATTTCCATAGGCAATTGCACTTTGGTGTTCCATGCCTAAATGCGGTGATTCGACTAATTTAAAACCATCTTCTTGAAAGGGGTAGGGGCCAAACCAGTATTCAAAGGCCGCCAGCATTCTTTTAGTGTCCTTATTGAATTGCGGTGTTGCTTTTTCAATATTGTAGTCTATCACCCAGTAGGATAAATCAAGTTGTTTACCAGAGTTACTCTGGTAACTGTCTTTCCAATTTGAATATGCACCAATGTAAGGGACAATGTTGTAGTTGTTGATCGGATTTATTACGCTCCATGTAGTAATAGTTTTTCCACCGGCAAGCTTAACCGTGGATACTAGTCTTCCATTTGCAACTACTTTTAAACTGTCTGCTGTAATAACCGTTATGGCAGCTCCCTGGTCCGGTTCATCACTTTGGTGATCCTTGCAAGGATACCAGACGCTGGCACCAAGGCCTTGGCAGGCAACGGTCATCCAGGGTCTTCCTTTTTTATCAGTTGCAAATATCCATCCGCCATCCCAGGGTGGGTTTTTTGCAATTGTTGGTTTTCCTCCATAATAAATGATGAGAGAGTCTATGCTTCTTTTTTTTGTCCTACCCATATCAATCAGCCAAGCATCTTCCCCTCTTTTGTTAAAGGCTAGTGCTTTGCCATGATAAATGACACTGTCGATTTTCATAGGATGCTGCAGGTCAATCTGCAGTTTGTTTTCCATTGATTTCCCAACGGTGGCGAAGCGAATTTTATTACTCCCTTTAATCTCCTTGTTTAGAAAGTCGGGCTCAATTGTTATATGATAATGGAGTGCATTCCACCAGCTTCGCTCTTTATTGAGCGTTCCGCGTAAGGTGTCGTTCTCATTAAATTGCGGGTATTTTGGCTGCGCCTGAACTATGACAGATGCCGCCATTGAAAGGCAAAGACAAATTATAAGTAAAGAAGCTTTTTTAAATGCCATGGCAGTAACTTGTTGGTAGGCTAATTTAGCCTACTCTTAGTTATCGCCGGCTTCTTTCTTTCTTTTATCAGCAAAAACTTTTCTGAATTTTTCCAATTTTGGTTGAATGACAAACTGGCAATAAGGATTTGCGTCACCATTCACCTCAAAATATTGTTGGTGGTAATTCTCTGCGGGGTAAAAAATTGTAAAAGGACTAATCTCAGTAACAACAGGGTTTGACCAGGCACCACTCTCGTTAAGTTCTTTTTTATAACGGGCGGCTTTTTGTTTCTGCTCTTCACTATGATAAAAAATGGCACTTCTATATTGTGTGCCTATATCATTGCCCTGTCTGTTTAGTGTTGTGGGGTCATGTGTTTTCCAAAAAACCTCTAGAAGTTCATCGTAGCTGATGATGGAAGGGTCGAAAGTGATTTGAATACATTCAGCATGCCCTGTGGTGCCATTACAAACTTCCTTATAGGTTGGGTTTTCTGTGTGCCCACCTGTATAGCCGGATACTGCACTTGCCACTCCCTTTAATTCCTCAAAAATTGCTTCTGTACACCAGAAACATCCGTTAGCAAATGTTGCAGTATCCATCTTTTCATTTTTTATAGTGGTTGGCTGGTCCATTTTTTTAGTTGGTTTAGTTGTCGGAGCCTTTTGGGTTTGTCCTTGGCAACTGGAAAGTGCAAAGATTCCAAATAGAAGTGGAAAGCTCAAAAAAAAGGATCGAAACGTATTTAATTTGATTGACATTAGAAATTTATTATTAGTCTAACAATCTTATAAATTACTTGTTCGAATTGTAATGTCTTATTGTGTTATTTTTGCTGAAAATATTTTAACATGAAATTCCTTCCCTCCTTCTCTTCTTTATTATATATTTTATTTCTTTTGCCCAACCTTTCATGGGGTCAAGCTCAAGAGACTTATGCTGATGAGCAAAGAATGCAGCAATTAAGACGTAAGGAAACAATGCTTTTTAAGCCGGTAAGTCCAGCTGAGCCCACTCAGGACATCTTAGAAATTGTTGGGTTTGGCTTGCCTTCTTTTTCTAATTCAAATATTGCAGATGGTACAGAAGAAAGCTATGTGCATCATCTACGGGTAAGTTATCCTTTGCAAGTAGCTGGAGGACGGACTGGTTATCAAGTTGTTTTTTATGGGACTGGAGAGAAAATACCTTACAGTGTCGTAAAAGAGGATGCCAGCACCTTAATATATTTCCCCTACCAGATTCATGACCAACTCAAAAGTCGGGTAGAGCAGGCGCTTTCTGCTCGCAAAAAAGTGCAATTGAAGATTACTATCAAACCTTCTGGTCTACGTGAGGCAACCTGGTTGATTAATTAATGCATTGCTGTTTAGCCTCTAATTAAAAATGCCCCATGAAGGGGCATTTGGTTTTTTCCGCGGAGAGAGAGGGATTCGAACCCCCGGAGGTGTTACCCTCAACGGTTTTCAAGACCGCCGCAATCGACCGCTCTGCCATCTCTCCGGCGCGAATGTAAGACAAGGCTAATTTTTAACCAAATGAATGAGTATGATTAACTTCAGGCCATTATTTGAAGATGAAAGCGCTGGCCTCTTTACTCCCTTTTGCATGGAAATACAGATTCTATCTTGTTGGGGGGCTTTTTTTTGTTTTTGTTTCAAATTATTTTAATGTTCTCACTCCTCAGCTCACCAGTTTTGTAATTGACCATGTGCAAAGAACGCTTCGATTGCCGGGGTATGAAGCATCATTAATTGAGCCTTCCTACAATGGGTTAGTTCAGTTGCTTTCTGCTGCAATTTTAAATTATGGAAACAGTTTATCAGGGGTGGTAGCCCTCTGTGGACTTACATTATTGGTGCTGGCACTTCTGCGTGGATTTTTTCTGTTTCTAATGCGTCAAACCATAATAGTAATGAGTAGGCATGTGGAGTACGAACAAAAAAATCAAATTTTTTCGCATTACCAAGCTATGGATATTGCTTTTCTCAAACAGAATCGGGTGGGGGACTTGATGAATAGGATCTCGGAGGATGTGGCAAGAGTTCGAATGTTCACCGGGCCAGCAATTATGTATGTTGCGAATTTAGTCGCAGTCATTTCGCTCTGCTTGTATTTCATGTTTAGTCGAGACTCCTTGCTTGCGCTTTATGTGTTATCGCCGCTTCCCATTCTAGCAGTACTCATATATTATATTAATAATACAATAAACCAACGAAGCGAACGAATACAGGAGGTCCTGTCTGATCTTACTACGCATGCCCAGGAATCGTATGCTGGCATTCGGGTTATTAAATCTTTTAGTCAGGAACGGTCGTTGATTGGATTTTATAAAACACTTGCCGGTTTATACCGAAAAGAAGTGCTTGGGCTCGTAAAGGTCGAGGCTTTATATTTCCCTTCTATCACACTTTTGATAGGCATAAGTACACTACTGACTATAATGATTGGAGGGCTTTATTATATCAATGGCAATGGAATAATTGGAGTACACACCATTGTTGAATTTGTGATGTACGTTAATATGCTGACGTTTCCAGTTAGCGCCATTGGATTAACAGCCAGTATGATTCAGCGTGCTGCTGCTTCTCAGCGAAGGATAAATGAATTTTTGGAGACAAAACCATGCATAAACAAAGGCACTAGTGCTGAAGAGTTTGGCATCGAAGGAGATTTATTATTTAATCAAGTCAGTTTTACATATCCTGAAACTGGGGTTAGGGCATTAAACAATGTAACGTTCCAAGTTGCAGCTGGTGAGCGGGTACTTATTATGGGTAAAACAGGAAGTGGAAAGTCTACGCTCTTGCAATTGTTACTCCGTTTTTATGATCCAGATACAGGGACAATCTCAGTAAATAAACAAAGCATAACCAATGCTGATTTGTTGTACTTCAGAAGTCAAATTGGTTATGTTCCCCAGGATAGTTTCCTTTTCTCTGACACAATCTCAGCGAATATTTCTTTTGGCAAAATTGGCTGCGATAGAGCTGCAATAGAGGCCGCTGCTGCCGCGGCGGCGATAGATACGGAAATATTGCAATTTCCGGAAGGGTATCAAACATTGGTAGGGGAACGTGGCGTGACACTTAGCGGAGGGCAAAAGCAACGCATCTCGTTGGCAAGAGCCTTAGTATCATCTCCCAAATTGTTGTTACTGGACGACAGTTTGAGTGCTATTGATAGTGGCACTGAGCAAAAAATTGCAACTTATATCAGCGCCAGATTAGTAGGTACCACTGTTTTGATGGTTTCACATCGTGTGCCAGTACATTTAATTTTTGACAAAGTAATAGTTTTGGAAGACGGTCAAATTATTGAAATGGGCACTCCCGAATTTTTGTTAGCAAAGGGTGGGATTTATAAGAAAATGACTGAATATCAACAGCAGTAATGACCTTGCTGATATTTTCAAATCGGATTTGGCTTTATTTTAAAGATTTTTATATTTTTAGGGTACCAAAATTTAACAACTAAACTGCAAAATCTACCACAGTGAATTACGAGAACAACGAACGGAAAATGGATAGCATTTACAGCAAGCGCCTTCGCGCAGGTAAAAGACGTACTTATTTCTTTGATGTACGTGCCACCAAGGGTAACGATTACTACTTAACCATTACTGAAAGTAGAAAGCGTTTTGATGACAATGGGTATGATCGTCATAAAATATTTTTATACAAGGAAGATTTTAACAAATTTGTTAAAGCCCTTGGAGAGGCAGTTGATTATGTGAAGACTGAGCTAATGCCAAATTTCGATTTTGATGCATTCAATCATGACGAAATAGATGAGGAAGCCCCTCCTTCAACTAACACGCAAGACAGTATTGAAATTCCCAAATCCGAAACAGATTTCAGCTCTGGGCCTACTAGCACAGAAGAGGTGGATAAGTGGTAGTACTCAAAGCGCTGTTAATCAATGTTATACATATCTGTTAGCAGCTTTTTGTCTCATTTGTTAAGAATTTTAAAAAAATCTTTTATCTTTCGGTTCAAATTAAAGTCTTTTGACTCAGCGAGTTCTAATAACCAAACAAGTATCTATGCAACCAAACTTTACTTACCTAAAAAAGAAAAGCTCCATTATGTTGAGCTCTCTCTTTTCGCTACTGTTTGTCCTTCTTTCATTTGTGACTTTTGCCCAACCTTATAGCAATGGTCCATTGTCAACTGGTGCCACTTCTTCAAATGGTACTTCTGCCCCAACTGGTTTTACTTGGAGTGAAGTTCAAGCGGGTAATGGTACTGCGGGATACGGCGCTAGCATTTCAGCAGGATTTTCAGTAGCAGATAACTTCTCAGTTATTGGATCTTGGAATGTCACCAAAATAACTTTCTACGCATATTCTTCTGGGTATGCCGGTACTACATCGCCGTTTGATGCGGTTACTGTAGCAATCTTCAATACAGATCCATCTGTTGGTAATCCTACTCCCATCTTTGGTGATAGAACTACCAACCGTTTTCTAGCTAGTTCTACTGCATCCATGTACCGTATTTTTAATGCTACCCCTGGTACTACACGTCAAATTTTTAAAATTGAGGCGTCTGTACCCGTAACATTAACAACTGGCAACTATTGGGTTGAGTGGAAAGTTGGAACAGCT
>CAINBK010000096.1:0-2642 GCA_903846615.1 uncultured Bacteroidota bacterium | reverse complement strand
ATTTCATTTCAAGCCTCCATAGAAACAGATTTAACAGAGTCCCAACGGAATGAACGCCAGCCTTCATTCTCAACATCAAAGACGGCTAGTGCATCACTTGATTTTTTGCGGGTATCTTCACCCTTTGGCGTGTATTCATCGGGAATAACTTTTTGGCTGAGAGTACACATCAAGGTGCGGTCTGTGCCATCTTTCTTGGTAAATTTAACAGCAACAACACCATCAGACAAAAGTTGTCCCAACCATTTGCGATTAACTTCATCATTTGTAAATGCGACATTAAAATTAGCTTCAATCATAATAAATTCCTTTAAGGTTTAGATTTCAATATTTTAACAGAAAAAATTAGGTCTGTCAAGTATTCTTTGAACCATTCAGACGTTTTTTCCTGCTTTCGTATAATTGTACCATATGTACCAGTACCCAACAGTCCTTTGGCATAAACTACTGGATCGGAAAAGATGGCTTCAAATGTATCATCAAAGTCAAATTCACCATCTTCATCACGGCTAAAAAGTGCAACATGGTATTTGTCGCCAGCAGGACTACCTTCAATAGGTGCACCAAAATCTTCTTTGTATTTTATGTATCTAAATTCTTGCGAATTTTCAACATCATCACCCGGAAGAAAAATTAATCCGTCATATCCATCCATTTCAGATTTATACTGGGACATTTTTTACTTCTTTGTAAAATTTCACTTGCTCTTTTTTGCGGTCATACAATTTGACGCACTTGACCACACGCATCCTATACTTAGGTGTGCGGAGGTCTTTCGCTATCAAATTGCGCGGCTTAGTATCCATGCTCCAACTCCAAGTAAAACAATCCATTCCACTAATGTGAATTGCAACGACATTCTATACCAAAGGTCAGAAAGGCTTTGTTTCAAGTTATTTATTTTATTGTTCATATTTCCAGTTGATTTCCATTACAATGTTTTCAATCGCTTCCAAAACTTCTTTCGGATCAGCATCATACTTCCGAACGCGGCGCAATTCCTGTTGTATGTCAGACAATGCACCAAATGCTTCCAAGGCATTTACCGCATAATTGTGTTCCTGTTTTTCTTCAGGCAAATTAAATTCTAAAATTGCTTTCATACTATTTTTCCAACTGCAAGATAAATCAATTCATCCAACTCTTTTTGGTAGTCTTTATTTAGCCTACGCTTTTCGTAAATTTTACGCACTAATTCAGCATAAGCAAAACCAGGACTTTCTGTTCCTCGCAATTCCAATTCTTCTAACAATTCATCGGTATCAAAATCACTCAAGTCCACTTCAACTTCTACGTAAGCCATTTTATTTCCTTAATAATCAAAATGATATGCACCCAAGTATTGGTGAACCTTTTGTTCGTCAACATCTTTTGGGCACTTCATATCAAACGCTTTGTTTGGTGTTTCCCACCAACGTTCAACCAATTCATCACTACCGAGCATAGCAAATAACATATCATTCATTATATGATTATTTACAAGGTAGGCAACGTCACGTTTACGCATCATTCCGCTTTGCAATATTCAGCAAAGTCTTTCCGTGACCCAGAAAAAACAACAACCTCATCGGAATCTTTTACCACAACTTTATTGGCATAAACATGATACTCATAATCCACACCACTAGAATCTGTTACAAGATGGATATAAAAACCACCGACGGATTTTTTGAAATGTGCGACTAATTGTGCGGCTAGGCAACCCATGCCGTTTGCAAACGTACCCATTTTAGGTTTGTCGGCAATGCCATTTCCTAACTGAATACCTTTTAGAAAATCACCCAACTCTGCACCATGACCAGATGGATAACCATCAAACTGGCGATACAAACAAACGATAGGATCATTAACCTCATAAACATAAGTCAAACAACGTGTTCCCATTTTTTTACTCCGAAAAAACTAAAGATGATGTACCCTCATACCGTGATTCTTCTTCATTCCAAGATGGAGGTTTTCCACACTCAAAATGCATCACATCACGGCCCTCAAAATCTTCCTCAATGTTTAAAAATTCAACATCTTCGGTAGAATGCCAATTGCTACACCACTCGCAATAAACTTTAAATCCCTTAGACATTTTTGAAACCCAATTCATTGTCCATCATAAGCATTTTGCAAATATTCAAGGTTTGCCGAATTTGCTCAGTATAGATGCCGTTTTGATTTCGTTCATTCATTTCCTGAATGTCGGACATGTAACCACAGATAATCATTCCCATACCTGAGAATTTAAAAGTAATTGACCGCTCAATTGATTCCATGATTTGGGCTTTTGGTGAGCCGTACATCTGGATTTCACGGGAGTTTTGAATCGCTATAGACATTTCGTTCCTTTATCAATCTATAGGTATAGTATAGCAGGATTACGTACCATGTCAAGTGCTTTGTTGCAGAATTACAACATCAAGGAAATAGATTCAAAAGTATTACACTTAGGTTAAATGAGAAAACCAAACCATCTAGTGGATAATGCCATTTCGGAAGTTTTTTGTAATCTAAGTTAATCAGGCGCCAGCCAGACCACGCTACAAAAAGAAAAGGAAAAATTAAACTCATTTGTTGCTAAGGTATCTTACCGCATCTTGAAACAATGAGGTTACGCCGAAGTGAACCGCATCAACATCATGCCCAAATGCTTT
>CAINBK010000095.1:0-4440 GCA_903846615.1 uncultured Bacteroidota bacterium | reverse complement strand
TGTAATTCAAATAACAAAGGTGTTGCAGGAGCAGGGTCTTCATCTTTCTCCACTAATTTCATTTCAAACATTTCAGAAACTTCCTCTACTGCTGGAGCGGCTGATATCGATTGTGTAGTGGGCGCTTCCTGCTCAAATTGAATTGATACTGGTTGAGAAACAGGCGTAACTATATCAACTGCCGGACTGACTTGCTCTTGCGTAAACCCTTCTGCATAAATATTAGCAGGACGAGCCAGATAACCCCCAGAAACAATTGGTATAGCAGGAGTAGGTTCTGGCATAATAACAGCAGCCGCTAAAAAGCTGGCTTCTGTTTCCTTAATAGATACTACTTCTTCTAACTCGCTTGCCTGACTAGCCAGTTCCACCTCCTCAATTAATTTAGGCATTAAATCAGAAATTGGTGTTTCTTCCACAGTAACAGTAGCAACAGACTCTTCCTGCTTTACAGGAGGAGCAATAATTGTTTCAGGTGGAGCTTCAATAGACGGAGCAACCGTTGCAGCCACACTCTCCTTCTCCGGTTGACCTAATACCATTACAATTTTTTCCTCCTCCTGTACTTTAGCACGAACAGGGGAAGGTTTAGCAATACCATCCATATGCTCAAATCCAGTTGCAATCAAGGTAATCGCAAGCTTATCGCCCAGATTATCGTCATACCCCATTCCTAAAATAACATCTGTATTTTCTCCAGCCCTGGTCAATAATAACTGTTGAATAATTTCAACTTCATCCATGGTGTACTCATGTTCGCCACGAGCTGAATTAATATTGATCAATATCCACTTAGCACCCAAAATATCATTGTCACTAAGCAAGGGTGATCTTAATGCCTCTTCCAATGCCAGCTGCGCGCGATTTTGGCCAGCCACCAATGCATGACCTAGGATAGCTCTTCCACCATTACGCATTACGGTACATACATCAGCAAAGTCCACGTTGATTTGACCAGTGCTATTAATAACATCCGTGATACAACGCGCTGCAGTAGCTAACACATTATCGGCCTTTTCAAAAGCTTCACGCATTTTGAGATTGCCGAACTGATGTCTTAATTTATCATTGCTAATAATCAGCAGCGTATCAACCTGTGAACGTAATTGTCGAATTCCTTCTTCTGCTTGTTGTAATCGCTTTTTTCCTTCGTAAGCAAACGGAGTGGTAACAATACCAACAGTGAGAATGCCCATTTCCTTACAAATTTTTGCAATGATGGGTGCTCCTCCAGTACCGGTACCACCACCCATACCAGCTGTAATAAATACCATTTTGGTATTTACCTCTAGAATCCGACGGACTTCTTCCAGCGATTCTTCAGTAGCCTGTCTACCAATATCTGGATTAGCACCCGCACCGAGCCCTTGCGTCAAAAGGGGCCCAAGCTGAATACGGTTAGGAACGCCACTGATGGCCAGCGCCTGCGCATCTGTATTACAGATCACAAAGTTGACACCATCTATGTGCTGATTAAACATGTAGTTGACGGCGTTGCTTCCACCACCGCCTACTCCGATCACTTTGATGATGGATGATTTTTCAGTAGGAAGATCAAATTGAATCATTGGAAGTTGGTTTTCGAATTGTTAGTGGGTTAGTTTAGTTCTTATTATTTTAGAGATGTCTATCTTCTTCCTCTTTGAAGAGATCAATAATGCGATCCTTGAACTTGCTCCAAAATCCAGTCAAGTTTCGGCGCTTCCGCATTTGATCCTCACTGATGGTAGTTGGCTCAGTTGCATCTACCACCTCACCTGTTGCTGTTTTACGTAATGTAGTTGGCACATCCACTTTACGATATCCTTTATCAAACTCCTTGCGGTTATGCTCAAAATCGTCATACCCTTTTAAGATTAAACCGATACAGGTGGAGTAAGTTGGCTTGGATAGTTCCTCAATATGACCAGCTGCTAAATGCTCATTGGGAAAACCAATACGCGCATTTAATCCTGTTACATACTCTGTCAATTGAATGAGGTGTTTGAGTTGTGAACCTCCTCCGGTTAAAACAATTCCTCCGTTCAATGCTTTATTATCCAATCCAACCTGCTTCAAGTGGTACGTAACAAAATCCATGATCTCACTCATTCTGGCCTGAATGATATTAGCCAGGTTCTTAACACTGATTTCTTTGGCAGGCATACCTCGTAATCCGGGTATGGTGATATAGGCATTGGATTTTGCTTCATTGGCTAAAGCGGATCCAAATTGAACTTTCATTTGCTCAGCCTGGGTACGCAACACGCCTAATCCCGATTTAATATCATTGGTAATATTCTCGCCTGCAAAAGGAATTACGGCAGTATGCTTTAATATACCCTCATTAAAAACAGCTAAGTCAGTAGTACCTCCCCCAATATCTACAATGGCTACTCCCGCCTCTAAATCTTCCTGTGCCATGACGGCAGCAGAAGAAGCAAGTGGTTGCAATACTAAATCCTTTGTATGCAAACCCGCTTTTTCGACACTGCGGTTAATATTGCGTATTGCATTTTTATCCCCAGTGATGATATGAAAATTCGCTCCAATTTTTACACCTCCATATCCTATGGGGTTGGCGATATTAGGAATATTGTCAACTGTAAATTCTTGGGGAATTACATCGATGATCTGATCGCCAGCAGGGATATAAGTTTTATACTGATCATCAATCAGCTTATCAATCTCATGCTGACTCACTTCCTCATCAGTGCGATGACGAACCATATCACCACGGGTTTGCAAGCTTTTAATGTGATGTCCGGCAATACCGACATAAACCTCACCAATCTCAAGATTGGGGTTAGATGCAAAACAATTATCCAAGGCAGTGCGTATCGCCTTGATGGTCTCATCGATATTGAGCACTTGCCCATGTTTTACACCATTGGAGTTAGCCTTGCCAAATCCTAAAATCTCGAGCTTGCCAAACTCGTTTTTACGACCGGCAATCACAGCGATCTTGGTGGTACCGATGTCCAGACCGACAATGATGGGGTTTTCGTTGTTCATAGGGATGTTGTTTTTAGTTGTTTATTTTTTTAACGGGTTTTTGCGGTAAAGCCGCAGTATCAAGTGGTAAACTATTTTTCATTTCTGCAGTAACGGAAACTGTGTCATCGGCTAACAAGGGTTGTAATGGCTTAGGTAAATAGCGGACTACCGTATCCGACTCTTCCGAACGAGATTGCGCTAATAGTTGCTCTACACTTCGACGCAATCGAATAGAGTCAACGCGTGTAGCTGCACTATAAGATGCCACTACTTGGTTATCAAACCGAAGATCAATAACACGATATCGATCAAATCCAGTTTTTACTAAAACTTGCTTATAAAACAGCATTAACTTCTTTAGTTGCAACTGAAATTCTTCTCCATCCTGCAAACGGATTACATGGTTACCGATCACTGGGATCATTTCCCAGCTGCCATCGGATACTCGATCAAATTGTGCTGCTTGCGCTGACCAGAAACTATCTTGTATAATCAGCTTTGCCATATCCCGAATTCGAAGACAGAACAAACTGTCCTTTACAAGGCTACCAATTTGATCAGGTAACCCCGTAAAAACAGGAACCTTCACCGTACGATGTATCGCCAATGGCATTCGCTGTCCCAACTCATCTAGATATACGGATTGCCCCGTTAGCGTGAATAATCTGGCTACAGGAGTCTTTTCGGTTATGCCAACATGCAATACATCCTTATTATCAAAGTAAAGTTGAGCAACACGAATCCAAGGATGTTGCTTCAATGCTTCCTCGACTTTACGCAATTTGAAAACAGACAATAACTCCCCTTTTACTCCTTCTGTATGCTGACGAAGTAATCGTTCTACAGAATCCTCATTCAAAAATGAACCTCCATATTGCCCTTTTATCTCGATGGTATAATCACGAAAACGTTCTTGATTTCTTCTTCCAATAGCTGCGCCCAATAACAAGATCATGCCGGTTCCGATTCCTGTCCAAAACAGAATAAATAAAATACGTTGTATGGTTTTCTTTAATTGCACGTTGTACTAAATAATTGATGTAGGGAGGGTAACAATTGATCAATGTCACCCGCACCAGCGGTTATATAAACTTTTTTTTGCTTTTTATGTTCAATCAAATCATTCTTAATCCAGGTTGCAATCTCCTCTTTCTGAACAATCGTTACCGCTGCTTTTTTTATATGTGCAGCAATCAATTCACTCTGTACACCCTCCAATGGAGTTTCCCGGGCTGGATAGATGGGCAGGAGGACCACTTCATCCGCAGCTTCCAATGCAGCTCCAAATTCTGCTGCCAAATCTCGAGTACGCGTATACAGGTGAGGTTGGAAAAAGATAGTGCATGGTGTATCTCCATGCAGTGAACGTACTCCCTCCAATAACGCTTTCAATTCAGCAGGGTGATGGGCGTAATCATCGATTAATACAAACTGCTCATTTTTCCAAATCAACTCAAAACGTCG
>CAINBK010000094.1:0-1880 GCA_903846615.1 uncultured Bacteroidota bacterium | reverse complement strand
GGATAAACGCAAATGGCGGCCACGGTTGGAAGCCCAGGAATGTGGTCATGAAGATGTCTTGCTTTGGTACACAATTGATTAACTTTTCCCGGCGTGTCTTTGCCCTCTAGGGTAGTTAGGTCTATCATGCTAAGGATCATATGCAGTCCCTGCATTTTACTGGATCCTTTGATGCTTCTCTTTGTAAAACGGATCGTTCGCTCTTCCACACCGGTCTGTTCAACAGGAGAATGATTGAGAATCTTAGAGTTAAATACGTGTTTTTTACCAGCCATCAATTTGAAGCATTTGGTAGGTTAAAAGTAAAACTAATTACCTATCATTGCTGTCCGTATTATTTATTCCAACTAAAATTCTGGCTATGCGATTCTACAAGCTTTTCATGTGGATCTTGATGCTGACAGGAACCTACGCTGTATATGCACAACCCACTTTTCCTGAAAATGGAGTGGCAGACCCCCGCTCTGGTTATTTTGCTTTTACGCATGCAACTGTTGTGAAAGATGCAAGTACCACGCTTCAAGATGCGACACTAGTTATTCGCGATGGTCGCATCCTGGCTGTTGGCACAGGATTATCCGTTCCGGCTGGGGCTGTTGAAATCGATTGTAAAGGAAAGTTTATCTACCCCTCTTTCATTGATTTGTATGCTGATTATGGTATACCTTCTTCACAGCAGCGTCCTGCGGGCCAGCCTTTTGATTTTTTTCGTAGCGGACAGTTGGAAACAAATCTGAAAGGGCCCTATGGTTGGAATCAGGCCATTCGTAGTGAGCAACAGGCACACACTGTGTTTACTTCAGACGAAAGCAAGGCCAAGTCTCTTCGGGAGCTGGGATTTGGAACCGTACTGAGTCATATCCGAGATGGTATCGCTCGCGGTACGGGAACTTTAGTGACGCTGGCCAATGAAAAAGAAAATCTGATCATTCTAAAAGATAGAGCAGCCGCACATTATTCTTTTAACAAAGGAAGCTCTACACAAAGCTATCCCAGCTCTATGATGGGTAATATTTCTTTGCTTCGTCAAACTTATCTTGATGCACAATGGTATAAGACACAACCCCAGGAAGAAGGATACAATCTTACCTTGAAATCATGGAATGAGAATCAGTCTTTGCCTCAAATTTTTGAGTCCAATGATAAATGGAACGATTTGCGTGCTTACCGAATCGGAAAAGAGTTTGGTGTGCAGTATATCTTAAAAGCGGGTCAGAATGAATACCAGCGTATCAGTGAAATGAAAAATACAGGTGCTTCATTTATTCTCCCGTTAAATTTCCCGAATGCCCAAGATGTGGAGGATCCTGCCGAAGCTCGATTTGTAGCGTTAAATGATATGAAGCACTGGGAGCTAGCTCCTTCTCAGCCTGCTGCTTTTGAGAAAGCTGGAATTCCATTTGCATTAACCACAGCTGATTTGTCTAGCGTAAGTCAGTTTACACGTAATCTGCAAAAGGCTAGAGAATATGGACTCTCCGAGACTAAGATCATGGATGCATTGACAAAAACGCCTGCAGAAATGCTGGGAGTGTTTGATAAGGTTGGAAGTTTAGATAAGGGAAAGCTTGCCAATTTTATAATTACTACGGGTCCCTTGTTCCAAGAAAAAACAATCTTATTGCAGAATTGGATTCAGGGCATAAAATATACCATCAAAGAGGATGCAGGGAACGTGGCAGGTACCTATCAGTTGGTGGTTACCACACAGTCAGGCAAGGAGAATTACACATTAGAAGTTAAATCTCCTGGAGCGGCAACCTTGTTTGCAAAGGATACACTACTTTCTCGCTTTAGTTTTGATGGCAAGCAATTAAAAATTTATTACGCACCTGCTCCAGTCAGACAGCGTCCTGCTTTTGATAGCACCCGTGCACGTG
>CAINBK010000093.1:0-27456 GCA_903846615.1 uncultured Bacteroidota bacterium | reverse complement strand
TTTCCAGCCCCCACTCATGGTACCTAATCCAATAGCAGCGTAGCAGGCAATAGGAACCCAGTTAGGCATTTCTTCAAAAGAACCAATTTGCCCTCCAGCAATTAATGCTGCGGTGATAATTCCCATTACTTTTTGTGCATCATTTCCACCGTGTCCGATACTGAAAGCTGCTGAAGAGACCAGCTGTAATTTTTTAAACCATAAATTGGAACGGTGTGCATTTAGCTTATTCAGGTATAACGCGAAAAAAGCCATGGTCAGTAGGATGAACGCCAGCAAAATCCATTTGAAATTCTTAGAGTAAAAAATTACTTGCATCAAATAACTCTCATAGTCTGTTTTGCCAGCTAATTTCGCAGGATCTGTCAGAAGATTTGATTGTAAGAAATAAATTACATAGGCAATCACTAGAATGGAGATAATTCTGGATTTCCAGCCTTTCCCAAACGAGCTTAGAAACCAGATTGACATGATAAATGCCATTAGCATTCCAATCATCGGCGCTAGTATAATAAAACTGGCTGTTTTGAGAATAACGGTTGTATTCACTGCATCAATACCTGCAGCTGCAATGCCAGCTCCGGCGAAGCCACCAATCAATGTGTGTGAGGAAGAGGAAGGAATGCCAAACCACCAAGTAAGTAGATTCCAAGCAATCGCAGCAATCAACCCTGCGAAAATTACATTCATCATAGTACCCCCGTTCACCGCATCTGCATTTACAGTTTTAGCAACTGTGTTAGCAACGCCATGATCTTTAAAAATAAAATAGGCTACCGAGTTAAAAATAGCTGCCCAAAGTACGGCCTGAAATGGGGTTAGTACTTTAGTTGAAACAACAGTTGCAATTGAGTTGGCTGCATCATGGAACCCATTGATGTAGTCAAATACAAGTGCTAATACTATAATCGAAATTAGAAAGGTAGTCATGTGCAGCTTAGGCGTATTTGAGTACAATCGATTCGATTACATTGCTGGCATCTTCACATTTGTCTGTGGCTAGTTCCATCACTTGATAGATTTCACGAATCTTAATCACCTCTTTAGCGTCAGTCTCCATGGCAAATAAGCGCTCAATACTCATATCAAATACATCATCGGCCTGGTTCTCTATACTGTTGATTTTTATCATCGCTTCAGTAATAGCTTTGATATTTTTCATATCCCGAAGCTGTGTAACGGCAATCTTAACCTGCTGACATCCTTGCTCAATCAGTTCAGCAAATTTTTGCATCCCCATGTCATTGGTATTGACACGATAAAAATTCATTTTCTTAGCAGAGCCATAGATATAGTCGGCTATATCATCCAATGAAGTAGCCAAATAATGGATATCCTCTCGGTCAAAAGGGGTAATAAAATTTCTGCCCAGCTCTGTAAACAGGCTGTGAGTTAGGTCATCGTTTTGGTGCTCTAGGTCTTCAATTACGGCAATTAGCTTTGCCCTTTTGTCAAAGTCGGGTTCTGCCACCACAGCTTTGAGCTGGGTGCCCATCACAGTCAGATTTTCAGCCACTTTTTCGAATAATTCAAAGAATACCGCATTCTTTGGAATAAAAATTTTGAGGAATGAATTGAAGCCTGACATAGATTCTTTTTAATGTAAACAAACAGTCTGTGAAAGTACTGTTTTTTGAGCTGTCCGTGGGACCTCCAAAAGGGGTAACATTTTGGTAACATTGAGGTAATAATTGCTTAACACTGCGGTGACTTACCGTTAACATGCGCCGACCACCTTTGCGTCAAACAAAGGAATTATGCAGGCTCGGATCAACATACTTTTTGTTACTCTACTTTTGATAACTACCCAGGTTTCAGCCCAAATGGTGCCATTTGTAGGCAAGGTTATAAATGTTAAAAATGAGCCTTTAGTTGGCGCCTATGTAACTATTGAGGGCGGTACGGCGACCACTTTGTCTACCGATGTTGAGGGAAAATTTTACACTAAGTTGGAAGGTGGAAAAAAATACACCTTCAAGGTTACCAACACAGGATATGAGGCGAAGCAAATAGCTGACATAGTTGCAAATCCTAATCAAGAAAATACACTTGAGATTGTATTGCAGGAAAGTGCCAAATCAAATCTTCAGAGCATTACATTAACAAGTTCTTCTCGCCGTCAAGAGAACACCAGTGCGTTGTTAAGTTTTCAGCGTAATAATATCTCCTTGTCAAGTGGTTTAGCTGCTGATTTTATTCGTCGTACTCCTGACAAGAATACGGGTGAAGTATTAAAGCGTGTGAGTGGAACCAGTATCCAGGATAATAAGTTTGTGGTTGTTCGAGGACTGAGTGATCGATATAATGCCGCATTACTTAACAACGCGCAGCTTCTTAGCTCTGAGCCTGATAAAAAAGCTTTTTCATTTGATCTGATTCCTTCGTTAATGGTAGACAATATTGTCATTAACAAAACAGCAACACCGGACCTAACAGGAGAATTTGCAGGAGGTCTTGTTCAAATTAATACAAAAGATGTCCCTGCACGTAGCATACTGACTGTTGGGGTTAGTTGGGGATTCAACAATCAATCAACGGGAAAGGATTTTACCAGCAATACACGTAATAGCACAGATTGGATAGGTTTTGATGATGGTACCCGCGCTATTCCTGCCGGATTCCCCAGTTCACCGCAGGCTTACCGTATTCTGGGAGGAAGTAATACTGGTATCGCACAACAAATCGAATTGAGTAAGTTATTCAACAATGAGGTTAGCAAGGAACTGTCTACAACTGCAGCTCCGATTCAAACCTATAATCTTACTTGGGGAGTTAATAAAAAATTCAAAAAAGGCGGAGTATTTGGTTCAATCATTTCAGCCCAATATCGTAGCAGCATGTTAAAATTTGCTGTGGAAAGAAAGCTACACCAGGATGATGGCGATTTACTGGTTCAGTTATTTGATGAGCAGAACAAATATTCTATTAACACGGGGGTGATTGCCAATTTTACTTATGTAAAAGGAAAGCATAAGGTATCTTTTAAGAATCTTTTCAATCAACTTTTTGAAGATAATTATTACACCCGTACCGGTGTAAGTTTTGATCGTATCCAGGATATTGATTTCCGTTCTTCCGTATTAAATCAACGTAGTTTATATACCAGTCAATTAGAGGGTAGTCATCAATTGACAAAGAGCGGAGTGAAATTAAATTGGAATGGGAATGTGGGGTATAACTGGAAAACTCAACCTGATTTACGTACTTATGCCTACTTCCGTCCAAAAGGAACCAGTGCACCCTTTGAATTTAATGACGATGATACGCGTAGATTTTTTAGTGATTTGAAGGATTACAGTTATGGGGCTAACGGATCAATTTTGATCCCTTTTAAAATGGGGAAATTCAAACAAAGCTTCAAGGCAGGTGGATCGACTTTAATTCGTATTCGTGATTTCAGAAGCCGAATTTTCCGTTATGAGCCTGCCAATATTACACAATTCAATAGTCAGCTAGTTTACCTTCCCTATGATCAATTATTATCACCGAACAATATGTTCACGCGTGGCTTTAAGATTTTAGATTTTACAAACAATCAGGATAAATACTTCGGTGTGTCCGTTTTAAATGGAGCATTCGCCATGTTTGACAACAAGCTGGCCGAAGAATGGCGTTTAGTATGGGGCGTTCGTGCTGAAAACTTCCAGCAGTTCTTAACCACAAAAGATGTAACAGCTAAGCGGGTAATTGTCAATACAGAAAAATGGGATATTCTTCCTTCTTTTAACCTGACTTTCTCTCCTTCGCCAAAGCATAATATTCGTTTGGCAGGTAGCCAGACAGTGGCCCGTCCTGAGTTTCGTGAAATTGCTCCGTTCTCCTTCTTTGATTACGAGGTTAATTATGCGGTGGATGGAAATCCTGATTTGAAACGCAGTTCTATATTGAATGGCGATGTTCGGTATGAATTTTACCCCAAAGCAGGGGAGGGAATTACCTTGGGGGCTTTTTACAAATCATTTACCAACCCAATCGAATTACGATTGAATCCTTCCAGTGTACTGGATAGAAGAAACTATAAGTTTTATAATGCACAGGATGCTACCACCATTGGTGCAGAGTTAGAGATCAGAAAGAACTTGGTTTCTCTTCAGGATGGAGACGCACAGTTAAGCACTTTTGTTAACCTGACTTATATCAGTTCTACAGTTACGCTTGCTTCTACTTCAGGTGGAGGCCAGGCTGTTTCCAGCAGCCGTCCTTTACAAGGACAGTCCCCTTATTTGATGAATATGGGTCTGCAGTTTGATAATAGCAAAAAAGGGATCAGTAGTTCTTTATTATACAATCGCATTGGTCAGCGTCTGAGTCTAGTTGGTCTAAATGATCTTGGATTTCCTGATGTGTATGAGCGCCCCCGTGATCAGGTAGATTTTCAGTTAACTAAGAAAATATTTGCTGGCAAGGGTGAATTAAGACTTACTTGGTCAGATATATTGAATCCTTACTACTTCTTCTATGAAAATGTGAACGAACAAACATCTTTCCAGGATGGAACTGATCGATTATTCTACGCTTTCAAACCCGGCTCAACAATAACGTTTGGATTTACCTATGATTTTTCAATCTCAAAAAAATAAACTTAAAACTCAAAACCCTGTATATGAAGTCGATTCTCACTAAAGTGCTTGCTGCAGTATTACTGTTAAGCACATCTGCTTGTGTAAAAGTAACATTCGATGAAGGAAATGGAGGTACGGTTAATCCGCCTGTTGATCCTACTAGTAATGTTATCACTGGTGTTATTTCCTCCAGCAAATTTTATGCAAAAGGAAAATGGATTTTAAAAGGTTATGTCTATGTAATTGATGGCGCCACTGTTACATTTGAGGCGGGTTGTGTTGTGCAAAGTGATGTAACTGAAAAGGGAGCTCTGATTATTGAGCGTGGTGCTAAAATTATTGCTTCTGGCACCAAGGATAATCCAATCGTCTTTACAAGTGGAAAGGCAATTGGCGCTCGCGCTCCTGGTGACTGGGGTGGTATCATTCTATTAGGTAAGGCACCCACCAACCGTCCTTTAGATCCTGCCCCGGTAATTGAAGGGGGAGTGGGCCGTCAATATGGTGGAACAATTCCTACCGACGAGAGCGGAATTCTTCGTTTTGTACGTATCGAATATGCTGGAATCGCTGCTGAACCCGGATCAGAAATCAATGGATTGACTTGCGGTGGTGTAGGTTCTGGTACTATTATAGAGAACGTAATGGTTTCCTACGGAAACGATGATGCGTTTGAGTTTTTTGGTGGTACTGTTAATGCTAAAAATTTAATTGCATTTGCTACTGCTGATGATGATTTTGACTTTGACTTTGGATATAGTGGTAAAATCCAGTATGCGATCTCTATGCGCAAGCCTGATTTTGTGGATGCAGGTGATGCTGGCAACGGAATTGAGTGTGATAATGATGCGAGTGGAACAAACGCTACTCCAATCACGCGCCCTCAATTGAGCAATTTTACTATGGTTGGTCCTAATGATGCAACAGGAACTGCAGCGAATCATAATTACTCCATGCGTTGGAGAAGAAGAACTCAGTTTGTAATTCGCAATTCCATTATGATTGGACATCCTGATGCAGGGTTTTCCATGGAGTCTGATGGAACGTTGAACGATTACTATGTTAATGGACTTTCTGAGTTTCGCAATAATCTGGTTCACGCCTCAACTAACGTATTTCGCACGGGTAATGCCACTATTTGTACAGCTGCTCAAATCCAGGCAAAAGCTGAAAGCGAAGGTTGTGTGACATTAGCAACTAGTGCAGCTGCACAGCTTACCAGTCCTTTCTTTTCTATTACTCCTAACTTTTTACCTGCTACAGGTTCACCCGCTTTAACTGGGTCCAGTTTTACAGGCATGAACCCATTCTTTACGTCAACTACTTTCCGTGGCGCCATGGGTACTACTGATTGGACTACAGGATGGGCGGTGTGGGATCCTCAGAACAAATCTTATTAATACATTATTTAATTTTGGCGCTCTGTCTGATAAGGCAGAGCGCTTTTTTATTCCTAAAAGATTCGATTTATGAGTGGCATTCGGATTTTATTTGGTTTTACGCTAGTGCTTCTTTTAACCTATTGTACTCCTCAGGGGACCCCCAATCTTTTACCCGAGTTAGCAACTTGTGATAGTGCGGTGATTATGTATTATAACACACCTGGTAATCCCCGATTTTTTAAAATGGTAAAGGTTTATGATAAGGCTAGCTTGTCTTCCCTTGCGGAGGCTGCTAATCAACCTGCACATATCGCTGAACGTGATTGTAATACGCAGGGCAAAATTTACTACTATGGGGATAATGGAGAGGTATTTGTTTTGTACTTTACCTACGATGCTGCTTGTAAGTCTTTGACCTTCATTAAGACCGGAGAAAAGTATGAAGTTATTCTCCCAGCGGCTGAACATAACATGCTTGAAAAGTTGAAGGAGAAAGCCTACGAGCCTGGTAATCGCTAATGTTAAGTTTTAGACTTCTTGCAAAACTTAACATTGAATTTCTATGCTTGCTTGTTCAACTAATTATTTTTGAGGCGGCTACTTTTTTACACAAGCCATCCCTGATTTATGAATACCATCACCGAAGCAATTCGACGTGCACCCTCTGTGCAAGAAGTTTCCAATGTATTGGAAGCATGTTGGCAGGAAAAAAAGAAGAATGGTTCGGAAGAAGGACTCTTTTTTTTAAGTGAATTGCGTGCTGTTCTTAATCAAATTGATCCGATTGATGTAGCGGAGCCTGCTGAATGGACTAATATTCAGCATGCAAGGGTTTATCTTCACCGTATTACTGCAAAGCAATCCTCCTCGGTAAAATAAGTTCCCTTTTGTTAGGAGTAGACCAGATTTCCTGTATGTGCCCTAACGATTGTTCGATGGAGAGTCTATAATCCTTTTGCAGAGCTTTACCCTGATTGAGCCAATTTTCAATCATAGCAGATTCCATTGATTGGTAAGGTTCCAAGACTGTTATTCCCATACTTTTTAATGCTGCTGCATTGCAATATTGCTCATATTGACCCCAGATTGGCATGGCAAGTATTTTCTTGCCCAATTGCATGGCCTCTGCCGGTGTCTCAAAACCTGCTCCACAAATAATACCAGCACAGCTAATCAGGCTTTTATTGAAGGACTCCTGTTCGATGGGCTTAAAAGTGATATTTTTTTCTGTAGTAGTATTTTTTACCGCTTTGCTAAAAACTTCAAATTTTTGGTGGGGTACTCCTCCAAGTAGGATTTGTAAGAATCTGTCATGCAATGCTGGTAGGTAGACGGTGATATGTCCAAGATTGGTTGGTGTTGCATCCAGTATTTCTTTCTTGATAATTGCCCCGAATACAGCAGTATGATATTTTTCAAAATGCAATCCAATGTGATGGCTAGCTTGGACATATTTTTTTAATAATAACTCACCATGCCAACTTTTGAATACGGGCCTTGGTGTTTCTGCATATTGAAAACTGGCCTGGTGTCCAAAATGTATTGAGGGGACTTTTTTCAAACTACAAGCCAGCGAAGTCAAACAATCAAAGTCATTCAATACTAAATCGTATTTCTCGACTGGTAAGGCCATCACTTCTTTTAAAAGGCCGACCGGATTTCGCTGAAAAGCAATTTTTGAATAATCCAACCCCCCGGTATTGTTGTAGTAGAGGCTGATCCCCTTGCTTCTGAATTTTACAGGTAAATTAGCTTCAAGGTGACTATTATTTCCACTTAAGAAGCAGTCTACCTCGCCCCATTTTTGCAAATGAGGTAATAGGGTAATGGCTCTGCTGATATGGCCATTTCCAGTAGCCTGAACCGCGTAAAATATTTTCATGATTGTCGAGGATTAAAAGGGGAGTTGGTGAATGTGAAGTCCAATCTCGTCCGTTACTACATTCAACTCAGGTAATTGCTTTTGCATATTAACTACAGGGGCCAATTCATAATCCTCTTCTTTGTAATGATAGATTTGCCAGGATTGATTAGTGTATTCTAATGCGGTTAAATTTTCAATCCAATCGCCACTATTCAAGTAAGTTACCTGGCCTTTCTCTGTCGATACTATACGTTGTTGTGGCTGGTGAATATGTCCGCATATGACATAATCATACCCTTTGCTGATGGCCAACTCAGCCGCAGTTTGTTCAAAATCTGCAATCCAGCTTACTGCCTTTTTCACTCCATTTTTTACTTTCTTACTCAAGCTCATTTTAGGCTGCCCGAATTGAGTCAGAATCCAATTGATTAGTCGATTAAGCAGAATGAGCCAGTCGTATCCCCAGCCTCCCAGTTTTGCAATGATTTTTGCACTTCCTTTTGTAGTCGCATCAAATACATCACCATGGAAAATCCAAGTACGTTTCCCGTTCATCTCTATTACTAACTTGTCTGATAACTGAAAATTTCCCAGGTGTAATTCACTGTAACGGCGTAACATTTCATCGTGATTTCCGGTTACATATACAACCCGGGTTCCTTGGCTAAGCAGGTTTAAAATCTCTTTAATGACCTGCATATGGGCAGGGGGGAAGTAGCTTTTGCTAAATTGCCAGCCATCAATGATATCCCCATTCAAAATCAGTAATTGGGGGGATATACTTTTGAGGTAATGCACTAACTCTCTTGCATGACAACCATAAGTACCCAGGTGAATGTCACTAAGCACCACTACATCCGGATTTCTTTTGTGCATCAACTGTTGTTTATCGAAGTAAAGCTCCTAACGTTAACAGGGTATTAAGCAGATGTTATGAAACCGTGAATCCTTTTTTTATTTTTTATTTACTGCATTATGTAAATTTGACCTCGAAGTGAAACTGGCTGCAATAGATATAGGAAGTAATGCGGTTCGACTCTTAATATCAGAGGTAGTGGAACAGGCGGAAGGGACTCCGGACTTTATAAAAACAGTATTGGTCAGGGTGCCTCTTCGATTGGGGTTTGATGTTTTTGAAAGGGGCTCTATCTCAGGAAAAAAGGCAGAGCAACTTGTAAAAACCATGCAAGCCTATAAGTTGCTGCTTGATGTATATGGGGTTCGTCATTTGAAAGCTTGTGCAACGTCTGCTATGCGTGATGCTGCCAATACGCAAGAGGTTTTGCAGCGTATTAAAACTGAATCAGGAATTACAGTAAGGGTTATCAGTGGGGAGGAGGAAGCAACACTTATTTATGAAAATCACATTGCCGATTATATGGATGCTGCAGAATCCTATCTCTACATTGACGTGGGCGGAGGCAGCACCGAGTTGACCTTTTTTAGTGATGGAAAGCTGGTATTTAAAAAATCTTTCAATATTGGTACTATTCGTTTATTAAAAGACCAGGTTTCTGCGGACAATTGGGAAGAAATGAAAACCTATATACGTCAGAAAATTAAAGGACATCACCATGTTACGGCTATCGGTTCTGGCGGAAACATCAATAAGATTTTTAATTTATCCAAGCGAAAAGAGGGCAAGCCCATCGATCTGGAACTTCTCAAGCAGTATCACAAGGAGTTGAATGAACTAAGCATTCCGGAGCGCATGCAACGATTTCGTATGCGCGAGGATCGGGCCGATGTGATTGTACCCGCACTTCAGATTTATATCAATGCCATGCGATGGGCGGATGCCGAGAATATGTTTGTACCCAAAATTGGACTTGCTGATGGCCTCATTCACACGCTCTATGAAGAGGCGATAGCTAAGAAAGCTGTAGCCAAATGATAATCAGCTTATTGCATTAATGTGAAACTATTATTAATTCGTTCTACTTTATCTATCCTTCTTTCTTGATCAGTTAGTTTTGTTAAATACCTTCTTTGCATGTTAATTCCCCGTGATATCAGCTGGCTGTCATTTAATGGCCGTGTTTTGCAAGAAGCGAATGATCCTACCGTACCGCTTCAACAACGTATTAGATTCTTGGGAATTTTTTCAAATAATCTAGATGAGTTTTTTAGAGTTCGCGTGGCTACCCTCAAAAGGATGTCGGACTATAGTGCAAGGCGTAAAAAACTTAATATTGACATTGATGTTAATGCTCAACAAATTCTGGATGAGATCCAGATGATAGTATTGCGTCAGCAAAACGAATTTGAGCGAATATGGAAGAATATTTTACAGGAGCTTAAGCAACATCGCGTATTTCTGAAAAATGAAAGGCAGCTTACCAAGCCGCAGCAACAGTTTGTGCGTGAGTTTTTTGAAACACAGGTTCGTAATTACGTAATCCCGCTAATGATCGAAGCCTTACCGGAGCTGCCCTATATCCGGGATAAGAGCATTTACCTGGGTGTTGTCATGCGCAAAAAAAATACGGCCTACCAAGATCAATATGCGTTAATTGAGGTTCCTGTAAAATCAATTGGCCGGTTTGTTCAGTTACCCTCTTCGGGAGGTGAAAAGCATATTATACTTCTTGAGGATATAATTCGTTTCAACCTTCCCCGTATTTTTCCCTATTTCGACTTTGATCTTTTTGAAGCCTGGCTATTCAAGGTTACTAAAGATGCGGAGTTGGATATGGACCATGACTTGTCAATGAGTTTTGTAGAAAAAATGGCCAAAGGGATTAAGAATAGAAGAAAAGGTAAACCGGTTCGTTTTGTCTATGATAAGGAAATGGACAATGGACTTTTGCAATATTTGATTGGTCGGTTGGGGCTTACTAAAAAAAGTGCCATCATACCCGGAGGTCGTATTCATAACTTCCGGCATTTCATGGATTTTCCAAAAGTGCTGCCTTCCACACAGATTCGCAAACCCGCATTTACGCATCCATTATTACGGCAGAAACTTCGTGTAACAGATGTTGTATTACAAAAGGATGTCATGTTGCATTTTCCCTATCACTCTTTTGACTCTTTGATTGATATGTTGCGTGAAGCGGCCATGGATGCTACGGTAGAGCGAATACAAATAACTGCATATCGACTAGCTTCCTCTTCACGTGTTATTCACGCCTTGATTAATGCAGCGAGGAATGGTAAATCAGTTGAAGTAATGCTTGAGTTGAAGGCAAGATTTGATGAAGAAGCAAATCTCGAGTGGAAATCATTGTTGGAAGAGGAGGGGATTCGGGTTCTTTTAGGGGTCCCCAATATGAAGGTGCATGCTAAACTTTGTGTTATTACGCGTAGGGAGAAACAAAAACTGCAGTACTATGGTTTTGTGAGTACTGGAAATTTGAATGAATCTTCTGCCCGTGTTTATGCAGATCATTGTTTATTAACATCTTCACCTGCCATCATGAGGGATGCCTTGCGTGTTTTCGAATATCTAGAAAAGTGGCAACGCGGAATGTTACCGCTTCGGAAATGTAAAACTTTATTGGTCTCGCCTGTATCTATGCGATCGGGTATTGCACGCATGATTGAGCAGGAAATTAAAGCTGCACGCGCCGGGAAAAAAGCAAAGATCATTATCAAGCTGAATTCACTTAGCGACCCCGCTCTGATCAAATTATTAAATAAGGCTGCATCCAGTGGGGTGGAGCTTCATCTGATTGTCAGAGGAATTTATTGCGCGCAATTTCCACTTTCAAAAAAGAGATTACCACCACACGCTATTAGTATTGTGGATGAGTATTTGGAGCATGCACGTGTATTGGTTTTTAATAATAAAGGCAAAGAGCGGGTATTTATTTCCTCTGCCGATTGGATGGTCAGAAATCTCGACTATCGGGTTGAAGCAGCCGTAGAGATAATTGACTCGACTATTCGTAAAGAAATGCTGAGTATTCTTGAAATTCAGCTTGCCGACAATGTGAAAGCAAGATTGTTGAATGATTCGCTGAATAATCAATATGCCTTAAGTAATACCAAAAAATCAGTTCGTTCGCAGGTCTTGATTGCAGATTTTTTACAACGAGCGTCTTCAAGGAGATTTAATAAACAACCTAGCTAATAGGTAGTGTAAAGCCGATAGTAGTTCCCACTTGCTCGGTACTCCTGGCGTGTATAGTTTCCCCGTGTGCTTCGATTATATGTTTACAAATGGCCAGCCCTAACCCACTACCAGTGATATCTCGGGCGCGTCCTATTTCTGTACGATAGAATCGTTCGAAAATTCTGCTGATTTCTTTTTCGGCGATCCCAATTCCATCGTCTGTAATTTCAATTAGAATGTGTTTGCCATCTGTTTTGTACATGGACGCAGTAATGCTACCATTTTGCTTTCCATATTTACGTGCATTCTCTACAAGGTTTGATAAAACCTGTCTGATTTTTTCTTTGTCAGCGAATACTATTAGTAGAGCTTCTCATTCTTTTTTTATCGAGCATTGAATTGTATTGCCTTCAGCGGTTGATTCTGACATTTCAAAAACTTCTCTTACTAAATCTTGGATGATGAATGATTGTTTTATGAGAGGAAGTTCGCCGCGCTCCAATTTTGAAATCTGTTCAAGATCTGAAAGAAGATTGGAAAGCCTTTCAACATTTCGTCCAGCATTTTCCAGATATTTTTTATTCACTTTCGGGTCATCTAATGCACCATCTAACAAGGTTTCAATATATCCTTGAATCGAAAAAATGGGTGTCTTAAATTCGTGGGATAAATTTTGTAAAAACTCTTTTCTGAATTGCTCATTTTGTCGGAGCAATTCCATTTCCGTTTCATTTTCAATAGCCCAGTCCTCCACATCTTTACTAACCTCTTCCAGTGTTTTAGGAGGGAGAATGTACTTATAGTAGGTCTCCTCCTTTTTGGTGGTTTTTGTTTTGTGAATAAACTTATAGATCAGTTTTATTTTTCGGTTGATAAATCGTTCTAAGAGGGAGTTGATTACAAAATAGCTGATTAGAAAAAGGGCAGTAAACGACAATAAGCCGAGCGCCCATTTACCAGAGGCCCAGATAACCAACAGACTTTCTGGTATGGAAAGAATCAGGGCAGCCGTCAATGCAATTTGACGGGGTGTAATATTGCTTTCTCGGTTTGACATAAATCTGTAGCAGTAAAGGTAGTAAGCGCAAGAACCAATTAAAGCACAAATTTATACCCTACGCCCTTTACTGTTTTTATGCAGTCGATTCCGAGTTTCTGTCTGATTTTGCGAATATGAACGTCAATAGTTCGGTCTCCAACGATTACTTCATTCCCCCATACTTGGGTAAGAATTTCGTTTCTAAGAAACACACGTCCTGGTTTGTTGGCCAGTAAATGAAGTAACTCAAACTCTTTCTTAGCCAGGGTAATAGATTTGCCTTCTACTGTAACCAAAAATTGTTCGGTATTGATGGATAATGAACCGGCGGACAGTGTAGACCTTTCCGGTCTATTTTGTCTTCTAAGTAAGGCTTGCAGGCGACTTATTAAAACTTTTGGACTTACTGGTTTGCCAATATAATCGTCAGCTCCTGTTTCCAGTCCTTTTACTACTGAGCCATCGTCATTTAATGCAGTTAACATCACAATGAGTGTTTCACTAAACTGAATCTGTGATCGTAAGATCTTACACACTTCCACTCCCGATTTTTTTGGCATCATTACATCCAACAGAATCAGGTCTGGTTTATTTTTTTTTGCTTTGTCCAGCGCCTCGTCTCCATCTTTGGCAAGGATTACTTCGAATCCCGCTGCACTTAGGTTGTATTGTAATAATTCGCGGATATCCGGCTCGTCATCTGCAATGAGTACTTTACGGGCCTTATTTTCCATCAGTTGGCGTTTTAACAAAGTTATCTTTTATTTCATGCAACACTTAGTCTTGTATTTAAAGGATAACTAGACTTAATGATAACTTAATATTAACGGCCGAACAGTAACTTTGTGGACGGATGCAGACGCTATTTAGAATAACTATTCAGTTACTTTTTTTAGGCCTTGGAATCACAGGTGCTGTTGCCCAACCCGGCGAGGCATATTTTGATCCACCGGCCGGTTATAAGCCTGAGTTCCGAAGAGAGCGTAATCATGAGCTGATTCGCGAGGAGCAACGCCTGATCATGGAGAGTGACGGGGTCAAGGACAGTCGATTTACACCTGGAGAAAGTGAGCCGCTCAATAGCGCACTTACTCACGCCCTTCAACATGAGGTTAGCCGAATTGCCTACCAGATCGAAACAGATCCTGCTTTTGACCATCGTCTTAAAGTCAATTATCTTTTTGGGTTGGAGAATCTTTTGAAGTTTTTCAGAGAGCGTTGGAGACGATTGGGTATAGAAGGAGTTAATCCACAATATCTCTCGCTCCTAATCGCTAATTATGAAGCTTGTGTTTCTAATGACAAAAAAGGTCTCAGTGTCTCCAGTTTTGTTTTGAGTCTTCCCTATGATGCTGGAACTAATTTGATGGCTGCGGGAATCTTTGAAAAAAATCCGGGTTATCAAATTTGCAGGGAGAACTTATTACTCAAGTATTGCACCCTGCTGCCGGAAAAAACATTTTCTGTGTTACAGAAAAATCCGGATGTAACCATAGCGGATAGTTTAATCAAAGTAGTAGCTAGAAAATTTCCTCGACAACTCTACGATTATGCTGCTGCTGGTGATCGGTTAGGGCAACGGATCCGTGCTATCCAGGATGATGCATTTGTAGCCTTGGTAGCCCGCATGGCACTCAGTAAAAGTGGGCAACAATATTTTCCCTTTGTTGATAATATTTTGCAAGGGCGAACCACCTTGGATCAAATTGATGCAGTAAAAGAAGATACACTTGGGTATTATCGTCTGTTAGTGTCCACACAGCTGGACTATGTCAAGCGAGCTATACAAGGAGATACTGCTATGGAGTCAAAGGCCTTGGCTCGTCGTTTAGAGGATAAGGCGCGTTCTCATTTTGTGACTGTCATTAATGCGCTGCATAATGAGAAGGACTTACAAGTTCGTTTTAAAATTTTACAGCCGCTTAGTGCTGCCGAGTTATATTACCTGGCAGTTTCCTCTGATGGTACTATTTATACCTCCAGTTTTGTGCGTGGCGTTTATCCACTGATGATGTCACGTATTGGTAATCGAGGAGACTCCTTACTCAAAGAAATTCGATTTGATCGTTATCGAAAGTTTATCAAGATGGCGGCTGCCTTCAATACCTTGGATGAATTTTTAGCTTCTTTTCCGTCCGCTTCAAGAAAAGGAGTAGAAGATCCTGCCAATACGCTTATGCGCGCCTTTGTAAAAAATCTGGATAAAACGGATGGGTTAGAAGACGGAGCCGATGTGGCAGATTCCTATGCAAGTATTGCGGAAACGCTGCTACCAGTTGCTAAACGTATGCTTGAAAATATTCGAGAGAATCAGCAAGAGGCCGTGCAGCAGGGTAGTCGAAAAGGCATGGTTATCTACTCTATTCTTGAAAAATTATTTTTATCGGCGGACAGTACACGAAAAATTGATCTCACAAAAGAGTTAGGGATACCTCCCGTTTATCAGGTTCCATTTAAAGATTTAGCGGATGACAGTGGACGCGTCCATGTACAATTGTTTATCTATGGCGATAAAGATGGAATTGGGGTATTCCCAGGCCTTGTTAATCTATTTAATAATAGTAATTGGAAAATAGATCCTTCGAATAAGTATTGGGTTCGCATTACCTCCGCCAAGGGTAAGCCTGTTACCTTATATATGAATCGTCCGCTTCCTGAGGAGCAAAATGAGGACGCAAAGGCACAGGAAGAATTGAATAATTATCTCCAGCAGCAAGGTGTTATTCCTCGAGTTACAATCAATAGAGGCCATAGCTACAATGCTCCCTATACGATTGCGCAAATGTCGCCCGCTTCCAAAATTGTATTCATGGGATCTTGCGGAGGCTACAACATGATACATGATATTCTAGAAAAAGCACCGGATGCCCATATCATTGGAACTAAGCAAATAGCAGATGCGCCTGTGAATAATCCATTCCTTCGTTTATTGATGGAAAAATTACGAACTGGAAATGATATCGAATGGATTGGTTTCTGGAAAGAACTTGATAAAATTGTAACGGATAAAATCTTTGAAGATTATGTTCCTCCGCATAAAAATCTCGGCGCCTTATTTATCAAGGCCTATACGAAAGCCATGACTTCTCCTTCAACTCTTTGACGTGTCTGCATCTACTGCTTCATTTTTTGATTGGAATTTGTTACGTCGAGTAATGGGCTATGCAGCACCTTACAAAACGCGTTTTTGGATTTCCGTAGTACTTGCTATTCTCCTGGCTGCTCTTACTCCTTTAAGACCTTTATTAATTCAACGAACCGTCAACGAATATATAGTAGGGGAGATCCCACGTATGGTGATTTTGGTAACTATGATTCAACTGGGAATCATTCTAGTAGAAACCGCATTACGATTTGGATTTACTTTTCTAACTGCCTGGCTTGGTCAGGCCGTTGTGATGGATCTTCGGTTGGCTACCTACGATAAGATTCTTCGGTTGCATCTTTCTCAATTTGATCGCACCCCTGTTGGAACGCTGACTACACGTACCGTAAATGATATCGAATCGATCAATGATATTTTTGCCGAAGGGCTTGTGCCTATCATTGCAGATATTCTTTCAATTGTTTGTGTGCTGACTTATATGTTTTCGGCGGATTGGAGACTGACTTTGATTGCACTGATTCCCTTCCCCATAATTTTGATAGCTACTTATATTTTTAAAGAAAGTATCAACCGTTCTTTTCAATCGGTTCGAAATGCAGTGGCAGCTTTGAATGCATTTGTGCAGGAGCACCTGACCGGAATGTTTATTGTGCAGGCATTTGCTGCGGAGCAATTGGAATTGGATAAGTTTAAAAAAATCAATCGTCAACACAGAGATGCCAATATCAAAGCCATATTTGCTTACTCAGTCTTTTTTCCTGTAGTAGAAATTGTATTGGCACTTTCTATCGGGTTAGTGGTTTGGTATACCGCTAAAGAAGCCTTGGCTTTGCAGCAGAGTCAACAAGGGACTGTGATTGCATTCATCCTTTGTTTGAATTTGTTGTTCCGTCCCTTACGGGTGTTGGCTGATAAATTCAATGTGTTGCAGATGGGTGTTATTGCAAGCGAACGGGTTTTCAACGTATTGGACAATCCGGAGGCAGCACCCCCATTCACGAATAAACCATTGGAAAATTTGCGTTTCAGTGGTAAGATTGAATTTGAGAATGTTCATTTTGCATATGATCCGGCCGTACCCGTTTTAAAGGGAATTTCTTTTGTTGCCCATCCAGGCGAAACCATTGCTTTAGTAGGGCCTACCGGTAGTGGGAAAACTTCTATTACCAGTCTGTTAACCCGTTTATATGATATTCAGTCGGGTCAAATAAAGATCGATGACACCCCCATCCAGTCCTATGAACTAGAAACCTTGCGAGGTCAAGTTGGCGTTGTGCTCCAAGATGTTTTTTTATTCTCTGGATCCATTTATGATAACATCACACTACGCAACACCTCTATAAGTCGGAATCGGGTAGAGGAGGCCGCCCGGATGATTGGCTTGCATGATTTTATTTGCTCACTGCCTGGTGGCTATGATTATGATGTTCGAGAGCGAGGGTTGACTTTATCGCTTGGGCAGCGTCAACTACTTTCCTTTATTCGGGCCTTGTTGTACAACCCCTCCATCCTGATCTTGGATGAGGCCACCTCCTCCATTGATTCTGAAAGTGAGCAGTTGATCCAACATGCCATTGAAAAATTGGTGCAGGGGCGAACTTCCATTGTAGTTGCGCATCGTCTATCCACTATTCGCAAAGCAAACAGGATCATTGTCTTGGGGAAAGGAGAGCTCCTGGAGATGGGAACGCATGCTGAGTTGATAGCTAAAAATGGGCATTATGCCCAACTTTTCAGGGCGCAGTTTCCGGATAGCATAGGGTCCTAAACCTGTGCTGAAATCCCCGCTCTGATTTGCCTTTTTTTCCTCGGTTTTTCAGCCCCTCACCCCTATCTTTGCGCAAAATTTCGAGGCAGGTATGTGCTGTAGCCCCAAAAACAACTTCAAAGCCCTTCTTTTTATACTGGTTTTTGCCTTTTCACCCCTGGTTTTTAAGGCACAGGATCATGCCCAACACGATGCGCATGACACTGAAACCGGAACTGTAAATACGGAACATGCGGCTCCTACCAAAGAGAAAAAATTTGATGCAGCCGAGGTGATCTTTGGTCACGTATTGGATGGACATGAGTATCATTTTATGGACATCGGAGAGCATCCTGTAACCCTTCCATTACCGATCATTCTATATTCACCTACTCGTGGCACCTGGGATATATTTATGTCCTCTCATTTTGAACATGGACACGCCTCTTACAAAGGTTATACGATGCTTAACAAGCATTCCATCCATGAATTAGGTTTGGACGAAAAGAAATTTTCTGAGGGGACAATCATTCCGCTTGATGCCAATGGAAAATATGATCCTGCGGTTGCCTATTACGATCTCTCTATGACTCGTAATGTGGTTCAAATGTTACTGGCGCTTATCATTTTTACTTTCATAATGTTTCGTGTGGCGGGTCGGTACAAGAAAGGAGTGGGAGTTACTTCTGCACCACAAGGTTCTCAAAGTTTACTGGAGCCTATTATCACTTTTGTACGCGACGAAGTGGCTAAACCTAATTTGGGTCACAAATACGAGCGCTATTTGCCCTTTTTGTTAACGGTATTCTTTTTTATTCTTGTCAATAACATTTTTGGTTTGATCCCGGGATCTGCCAATGTAACGGGGAATATTGCGTTTACCGTTGTACTGGGTTTGATTTCATTTGTAGTTATTTTATTTAGCTCCAACAAGCATTACTGGGGTCATATTTTCAATCCACCTGGAGTACCACTGGGTGTAAAATTTATTTTGGTCCCCGTTGAATTCTTGAGTGTATTCATCAAGCCCTTTGCCCTGATCATTCGTCTTTTTGCAAACATGGTAGCCGGGCATATCATTATTATCTGTTTGATTTCACTCATTTTTATTTTTGGAGAACTCAATCCAATTGCTGGATGGGGCGCTTCCCCATTGTCTCTTGCATTTACTGTATTTATTTACCTGATTGAGGTACTAGTTGCCTTTCTTCAGGCTTTTATTTTCACCATGCTCAGTGCAGTATTCATAGGTCAGGCCTTGGAAGGCGATCATCATGAGTCTGCAGAAGGAGCGCATCATTAATTTTTATTTTTTAACCCTCAATACAACCCACATGGATCTTATGAATGTAATGCTGCTAGCTGAAGTTGCGAATGCAGGTGGTGCCGTAGGAGCAGGTCTTGCTGCTATCGGAGCCGGTATCGGTATCGGACAGATCGGTAAAGGAGCCCTCGAGGCCATTGCCCGTCAGCCTGAAGCCAGCAACGACATCCGCGGTAACATGATCTTGACAGCGGCCCTTGTAGAAGGTGCTGCCCTGTTCGCGATCATTGTAGGCTTTTTGGCCATGGTACTCTAAGTCCTGGTCATGTAACTACTGCGTCCGATGCACAGGGCGGATGGCGCAGTAGTTCTCTTTTAAAAAAATGAAATTCATAATAGCATGAATCTGTTAACTCCCGGTTTTGGTCTTCTGATTTGGACGCTACTTGCGTTCTTAGCCGTGTTCTTCCTGCTTGCAAAATATGCATGGCCCGCCATCATCAATGGATTACGCGAGCGCGAGCAGAGTATCACCTCTTCCTTGGAAACAGCTAAGCGTGTCCAGGCTGAGATGACGCAGTTAAAGAGTGAGAACGAAGCTTTGTTGGCGCAGGCCCGTGAAGAGCGTGCGCAATTGCTGAAGGAAGCGCGTGAAACCAAAGACCGCATCATTGCTGAGGCTAAGGAACAAGCCAAAACAGAAGCTAATAAGATTATGGTTGAAACGCAAGCGGCTATCAAAGCACAACAAATGGCTGCGCTTACTGAAGTAAAGAATCAGGTTGGAAAACTTGTGATTGAAGTAAGCGAAAAAGTACTCCGCAAAGAACTAGAGAACAAGGCTGCGCAGGAAGCGCATATCAAGGGCCTTGTTGATGGTGTTAAAATGAACTAATTCCACCCCATGCCTAATCCACGTTTAGCTGCCCGATATGCCAAGTCCTTACTGGATCTTTCTGTTGAGAAAGGTCAGTTGGAACAGGTTTATGCCGATATGCAGTGGTTACAGGAAGTTTGCAAGAGTAGTCGTGATTTTGCGAACATGCTTCGCAGTCCCATCATCAAATCTGATGTGAAGGGTAAGATTATCCGCGCCGTTACACAAGCTCATTTGAGTGAACTGACTAGTGCTTTCAATCAATTGCTGGTTATAAAAAACAGGGAAAGCTATCTTCCTGAAATTTGTTCTGCCTTTATTAAAACATATAAAGAACAAAAAGGAATTAAAACCGTTCATCTCACCACTGCTTCTCCTGCAACCGCTGAAGTAAAGCAATCTATCCTTGATCAGGTAAAAAAATCAGGAGGGTATACGCAGGTTGAACTCCAGGAAAAAGTAGATCCTGCATTGATTGGTGGTTTTGTATTACAGGTAGACGATAAGCTGATCGATGCAAGTGTGGCCTACGATTTAAAAGCTATTGCTAAACAATTTGAGAATAACGATTTTGTATATAAGATCAAATAACAAGTAAATCAAGTTATATGCCAGAGATTAAACCCGATGAAATTAGTGCGATACTCAGACAACAGCTGAGTAATTTCAATGCTACGGCTGACCTAGAAGAGGTGGGCACGGTGTTACAAATCGGAGATGGTATTGCCCGTGTATATGGATTAGGAAATGTACGTTATGGCGAACTCGTGGAATTCGAAAACGGTGTACGTGCAATTGCCTTAAACCTTGAAGAAGATAATGTGGGTGTGGTATTGATGGGAGAAACAGGTGGTATCCAGGAAGGTGCCAAAGTGAAACGTACCGGACAGATCGCTTCTATCAAAGTAGGAGAGGGAATGTTAGGTCGCGTAGTAAATACTTTGGGACAAGCTATCGATGGTAAAGGTCCTATCACAGGTGATCTATACGAAATGCCTTTGGAGCGTAAAGCACCCGGTGTAATTTTCCGTGAGCCTGTAAAAGAACCGCTTCAAACTGGTATCAAAGCGATTGATGCGATGATCCCTATTGGACGCGGACAGCGTGAGTTGGTGATCGGTGACCGTCAGACAGGGAAAACAGCCATCTGTATAGACACTATCATCAATCAAAAAGAATTTTACAAAGCAGGTAAACCTGTTTATTGTATTTACGTAGCTATCGGACAGAAAGCATCTACTATTGCCGGTGTAATGAAAACATTACAGGATAATGGAGCGATGGATTATACTATTATCGTAGCTGCCTCTGCTTCTGATCCTGCACCTCTTCAATTCTATGCGCCATTTGCAGGTGCGGCTATTGGAGAATTTTTCCGTGATACTGGCCGTCCTGCGTTGATTATCTATGATGATCTTTCTAAGCAGGCGGTTGCTTATCGTGAGGTTTCCTTGTTGCTTCGTCGTCCTCCAGGACGTGAGGCCTACCCTGGAGACGTATTCTATCTCCACAGTCGTTTGCTTGAGCGTGCTGCTAAAGTGATCAACGACGATAATGTGGCTAAGAACATGAATGATGTTCCTGATAGTATTCGTCATTTGATCAAGGGTGGTGGATCATTGACTGCACTTCCAATTATTGAAACACAGGCAGGTGACGTATCTGCTTACATCCCTACCAACGTAATCTCTATTACGGATGGTCAGATATTCTTGGAAACTAACTTATTCCTTTCTGGTATTCGTCCTGCGATTAACGTGGGTATCTCTGTGAGCCGCGTGGGTGGTAACGCACAGATCAAGTCCATGAAAAAAGTGGCCGGTACCTTGAAATTGGACCAAGCGCTTTACCGCGAGTTGGAGGCCTTCTCCAAATTCGGTGGAGACTTGGATGCTGCAACCAAGAATGTAATTGACAAGGGTGCTCGTAACGTGGAAATTTTGAAACAAGCTCAATATTCTCCGTTCACTGTGGAGAAACAAGTAGCCATTATCTATCTTGGAACAAACGGATTACTGAAAGATGTTGCCGTTAATCGCGTGAAGGAGTTCGAAGAGCATTTCCTTATGGAAATGGACAACAAACTTCCTGATGTGATGGCGGAATTCAAAAAAGGTAATCTGCCTGAGGATGGAATCAAGAAGATGGTTGAATTGGCGAAGGGCTTGATCCCTCAATATAAAAAGTAAGCAAGCCTTTGTTAGCAGTCCGCGGACTCACTAAACAGTTTGGTGAATTCACTGCGGTGAATGATCTCTCATTCAACGTAGACCAAGGACAGGTGTATGGATTTCTGGGTCAAAACGGCGCCGGAAAGTCTACTACTATTCGTATGCTACTTTCCCTAATTCGTCCTACTGCAGGAGAAATCAATTTTTTTGGCCAGTCGCTCTTTACGCATCGAAAGGAAATTCTGTCTCAGATTGGAGCTATTGTAGAAAAACCTGATCTCTACAAATATCTGTCTGCGATGGAGCATTTGAATCTTTTTGCAAGATTTGGAGGACATCGACCTGATCAAAAAAAGCATTTATTGTTATTGGAGAAAGTAGGATTAGCACAACGTGCCAATAGCCGTGTAGGCACCTATTCTCAGGGTATGCGTCAGCGGTTGGCATTAGCATGTGCCTTAGTGAATGATCCAAGTTTATTGATTCTGGATGAACCCACAAATGGATTGGATCCGCAAGGAATTGCTGATATGCGGCAATTAATTCGTTCGCTCTGTAAGGAGCAAGGGAAAACCGTACTTGTTTCTTCGCACTTGTTGAGTGAAATTGAAATGATCGCTGATCGGGTTTTGATCATTCACAAGGGTAAAAAAATAGCAGAGGAATCCATGGATGCTCTAACAGAAAAAGCAAGCCAGTTGAAGTTGCAAGCGGTTCCTGAAAAGCGTTATGTATTAGAAGCTTACTTTCTTTCCTTAACCAGTCAATAATGTTTGGAGCTATTCTATATACGGAGTTGTTTAAAATTTTTCGCCGACCGCGAACGTATATTTCGTTTGGGGCCATTGCCGTAATTGTATTATTGGTCCAGTTTGCCTTACGTGTGAATGGAACAGAGTTTATTCGCTTCTTCACCGATAGCCAGGCCGATACGTTTGAAATACCCGAAAGTCAGATCCTCAACGGTTATTTTGTTTGTGTAGCCATTCTTCATTTGATCTTGATACATGTGCCTTTATTAATTGCTTTGATTGCAGGCGACATGATTGCAGGAGAAGCGCAGACTGGTACACTTCGGATGTTAGCAGCACAGCCTGCCTCTCGCACTACCTTATTACTGGCTAAATTTTCTGCCAGTACTATCTATGTAGTTTTATTGCTGCTTTGGATGGCGTTGTTTGCATTGGGCGGAAGTTTGCTTTTATTTGGGCAGGAAGACTTGGTGGTGTTTCGTGAAACAGATCTGCATATTATCAGTCAGCAAGATGTGATTTGGCGTTTTGTGGCGGCATTTATTTATGCAGCACTTGCATTGACTATGATTGCTGCGCTGGCCTTATTGCTTTCTGTGTTTGCTGAAAATGCACTCGGTCCTATTGTAGCTACCGTTTGTATTGTAATTGTATTTACCATTTTGCAGCAATTGAAAGTACCCGTATTTGAGCAAACAATTAACCCCTGGTCCTTTACCACACATATGTTGGGCTGGAAAGGATTTTTTTATGTAGAGAAAACAAGCGAGGGGGTTACCATTAATGGATCGATTGAAAATCCAATGGCTTTGGTCAAAAGTGGCGCCATTCTTATTGGCTACACAGTATTGTTTGTGTTTATTGCAGAGCGGGTCTACCGAAAAAAAGACATTTTATGTTAAGATTAGTGTGGATCAGCTTATTTATACTATGCAGCAATTGGGCTATAAGCGCAAGTATCGATCCTGCTACACTGCTCGCAGGCGTTAAAAAGAAATATGATCTGGTTCGTGATTATACAGCGAGTGCGCAACTTAAAACAAATGTTCTTTTTATAAAAGCACCGTTATCACAAGTAACAGTTTATTACAAGCGCCCCGATCAATTAAAAATAAAAAATCAAAAGGGGATATCCTTTGTTCCTAAAGGAACCGTAAATATCAATCTGAATAATGTATTAGGTCTTCGCAATTTTGAAGCCATTGCAGCAGGAACTGCTTTGATAGACGGCATTAATTGTGAAATCATCAAAATATTCCCCTTGAATGACGAAGAGGATATTACCCGTGCTACGTTGTACGTTGATCCAGCTCGTTTGTTGGTGGTGAAGTCGATTATTAGCACACGGGAGAGTGGCACGTATCAAATTTCTATGCAGTATGGGGCCTATGCATCCTGGGGATTACCGGATCGTGTTTGGGTAGAGTTCAATACCCGTGAGTTTAAATTGCCAAAAGGAACTACACTGGATTATAATAATGGGGCAACTAACGTAACAACTCCTAAGGGACCACAGAAAGGGAAAGTAGAAATTTTGTACCGTTCTTACAAAATCAATCAGGGTGTATCAGACGAAATTTTTCGCTGATCAGTCCTCTAGTGATTCATCTTTTGCATTAGCAAACATAGCTCTCGAAGTTTTGCGCAGCGGATTATTTCTATCGGCTGCATATCCCTTGCGTTGATTGATAATGTCTATACAGCCAAATACAGCTGTCATAAAGGAAGTGTGGTCTGCTATATTTTTCCCTGCAATATCAAATGCTACTCCATGATCGGGTGAGGTGCGTACCACAGGAAGCCCAGCTGTATAATTAACACCATCTCCTCCAGCTATTGTTTTGAAAGGTACTAGTCCTTGATCGTGATACATCGATAGCACCGCATCGAATTGTGCATAGCTTCCTCTTGCAAAAAATGCATCGGCCGGATACGGACCCACCGCCAGTATATTATTATTTTTTGCTTCTTTAATAGCCGGGCGAATAATAGTTTCCTCTTCTTTCCCAATTAGTCCCTCATCACCGGCATGGGGATTTAAACCTAGTACTGCAATACGCGGCTTATCAATTCCAAAATCCTTCTGCAAACTATGATGTAGGGTTTGCAATTTCGAGAGAATCTTTTCTTTTGTCAGTTGTCCGGCTACTTGTGCAACGGAAACATGTTCAGTGACCAATGCAACCCGTAGTATTGCTGCAGTCATTAGCATGACCACATCCTTGGCGCCAAAAAACTCCTTCAAATAGGGGGTATGGCCTGTATAGGCAAAATCAAAGGATTGGATGTTTTTCTTGTGGATGGGTGCCGTTACTAACCCGTCAATTTGTTGTTGCTTCAGTGCTGCTACAGCCGTTTGCAAAGAAAGAACCCCATACTTTCCTCCCTCAGGTGTTAACTGTCCGGGTTGAATATCTACATCCTCTTCCCAACAGTTAAACACATTAACCTGTTTATGGTTAATTCGATTCAACTCTTTACAGCTCGCATAATTAAGGTTGCAATCGGGAATAGTCTTCTTGTAAAAATTAATGGCTTTATTCGAAGCAAAAATCACTGGCGTGCAGTGTTCCAGCATCCGACTGTCCATAAATGTTTTAATGATCAGCTCAATGCCGATGCCATTTAGGTCTCCGCAAGAAATGCCGATTACTGGTTTGGGTGTATTCATGCTTTTGAGTTGCCTGTAAAATTACGAATAATTGCTTGGCCAATCCGAGTACATTTGTAGCCATGTATACCCTTAAAAAATCCTTGGGGCAACATTTTTTGCGAGATGAGAATATTTGCAAAAAAATTGTTGAGGCCTTGCAACAGCATTCCTTTACGCAGCTGTTGGAAGTAGGCCCTGGTGGAGGTGCGCTCACTAAATATCTTATTCAACTCCCGGGTATTTCTTTTAAAGCGGTGGAATTAGATCAGGAGAAAGTGGATTATCTGCTCAATACCTACCCGGTCCTGCAAGGAAAAATTATTCATAAGAGTTTTTTAGAACTCGAGCCTCCCTTTCAAGGGATATTTACTGTTATTGGTAATTTTCCCTATAATATTTCTACGCAGATTCTTTTTCATGTACTAGAATGGCGTACCCAAATTGATGCCGTAATCGGTATGTTTCAAAAGGAAGTTGCTCAGCGAGCTGCTGCTCCTCATGGAAGTAAAACTTATGGGGTGCTCAGTGTATTGATACAGGCTTTTTTTGAAGTGGAGTACTTATTTGATGTAGCGGAAGGATGTTTTAATCCACCCCCTAAGGTAAAAAGCGGGGTGATTCGATTACGTCCACGAAAAGCGGTACCGCCGATGCGAAGTGAAAAGGAGTTCACAACCCTAGTCAAAACTGCTTTTAATCAGCGGCGTAAAACACTCCGAAATGCTTGCAAGTCATTGTTTGATTCTGCTACACTCTCGGATCCCTTATTTTTAAAGAGAGCCGAACAGCTTTCCGTAGAGGAGTTTGCCCAATTGAGTTTTCGCATGCGGCAGACCGGGACTGCTTAACTTTGTCGGTTCAACATGACTTCTGGTTCATCCCAAAATAGTGTATTAATTACAGGAAGTGCTCATCCTGTATTAGCCCGTTCGCTAGAAGCGGCTGGGTATGTGGTGGATCAACGCCCCACAATTACACAACAGGAAACGGAAGCTTGTATTGGAAACTACACGGGACTTATTTTAACAACGCGTATCAAAGCGGATGAAGCATTATTGCAAAAAGCGGTGAAACTGAAATGGATTGGTCGTTTGGGAAGTGGCATGGAACTAATTGATACAGATTTTGCCACCCAACATGGAATTATTTGTGTGAGTAGCCCGGAAGGAAATCGACTTTCTGTTGCAGAGCACGTATTGGGAATGATCTTAGGGCTAAATCATAAAATTGCGGCTGCTGATTTAGAAGTACGTCGTCGTCATTGGAAAAGAGAGCAGAATCGTGGCACTGAATTAAGTGGTAAAACAGTTGGTATTATCGGTTACGGAAATACCGGTAGCGAGCTGGCGCGACTTTTGGTTCCATTCAACGTGAACCTACTAGTCTATGATCGTTTTAAATCTGGTTTTGGAAATGAATTTGTGCAAGAATCTACACTTGAAGCTATTCAGCAACAGGCAGAGATCATTAGCTTTCATGTGCCACTCACTGAATTGACAGCCGGTATGGTGAACGCAGTCTTTCTAAATACACTGCAACGGCAACCGCTGTTGGTGAATACATCCCGGGGTGCTATTATTAAGTTGGAGGATTTGATCAATTCCTTGGAGCAGGAAAAATTACGAGGGGTAGCGTTAGACGTTCTTCCCAATGAAGACCTTAGCTCCTACACGCCCCTTGAGAATGAACAACTTGAAAGGCTAACCCGTAAGGATAATGTCTTATTAACGCCTCATATTGCGGGGTATAGCTATGAAGCCTTTGAAAGAATGTCCACGGTTTTACTTGAAAAGCTGGGAATTAAGGCTGTTTTTTAAAATTTGTATATTTGCATTCTGCGCAACGCTTCGGTAACCACTGAGGCGTTGCTCTTTTTTTAACAACAAGCCAAGATCATGAGTACCATTCAGTATGTAACAAAGGAAACACTAGAGCAGATGAAAGCTGAGTTGCAGCGTATGCGGGCCGTGGATCGTCCAGCT
>CAINBK010000092.1:0-17541 GCA_903846615.1 uncultured Bacteroidota bacterium | reverse complement strand
TAGTCGATTAGTGTCAATTTTCTTAAGCTGAAATAATGCATAGGGTAAACAAACCAACGCTGCTGCAAAGATGCGGAGTGAAGCAATCTGGGAACCTGTGAGGGCAGCGGTACTGTCCTTCATCAATTTGAAAGAACTTCCCCAGATTAGACAGAGTAAAATAAAAAGCAGCCAGCTTATAAATTTGTTTGACATGGGTGCAAAGTTCTGTATTTTGAAGAGTAGTTTTTAGTGTTTTACAAAAAAATGACTTTATGAGTTTGTTAAACGAATTCAAGCAATTTGCTTTAAAAGGTAATGTGGTAGAACTTGCCGTTGCTGTTGTTATTGCTGCTGCATTCGGCGCCATTGTATCGTCGCTGGTTGATGATGTGATTACGCCTTTGTTACTTTCCCCGGCCATGGAGGCGGCTAAAGTGGGTGATTTGGATAAACTAGCCTGGGGGCCCGTTAAGTACGGAAAGTTTATTGCTGCTGTTATCAAGTTTATTATTGTTGCCTTTGCCTTGTTTCTTGTTGTCAAAGCCACCTCAAAGATTACCAAGTAGACCGCTTTCCCTAAATTTGTGAATTGCCGGACTAAAAGGCAGCAAATAGTTACCCGTGCAGTATAATTCATATCAGATTCGACTTCCGCAGTTTGAGGGTCCTTTTGATCTCTTATTGTTTTTTATTGAGCGCGATGAACTCGACATCTATAACATACCGATTACTCGTATTACCAACGACTTCTTGGAGTACATCCATCAGCAGGAGGAGTTGAATGTGGAGCTTAGTAGTGAGTTCATCCTATTTATTTCTACCCTGATGCGGATTAAGGCTAAGATGCTGTTGCCACGCAAAGAACTGGATGAGCAAGGAAATGAAATTGACCCACGAGCAGAATTGGTCAACAAGATTTTGGAATACAAACGATTTAAGGAAGCTTCTGCGGAAATGGCAGAGATGGAAGCGCAGCGTTTGTTAATGGTTAAAAGAGGGAATATCCAACGAGAATTGTCTGCTATTGGTGAGGAAGCCAGTGAGGGTACTGAAATTACACAGGTGACGCTGTTCAAATTGATGAAGGCTTTTGAAAAGGCCATGCAGAAATACAGTGATCGTGTTAATAAACCAGTTCACACGGTTGTTCGGTACAATTACACCATGGAGGGCAGCAGAAAGCAGATGTTGTCAATTGCTCGTACTGAAAAGACACTTTCTTTTGAGAAGATTTTTGAGACCTGCGAAAATAGAGTCCACGCTATATTCCTCTTCTTATCTGTGCTGGAGCTGATTCAGATGCACTACCTACGCATACTCATTGGAGAAGGGAAGAACAATTTTATTATTGAATACGATGAGGAAGGCGCCGTAGAGGCAGAGGCCAATGCCCTCAATCAAGTGGATCCCACGTTGAACTAAAGATCACTCAGTAATTTTTACGGCGACACCAGCCATTTCTCGAACGGCCGTGATGATAGCCGCAGCATCGTATTCGCATTCACGGTGTAATTCAGCAGGAGTGCCATGTTCTACTAAGCGATCGGGTATACCCAGTATGCGCAAGTCATTTTTATAACCATGTGTTGCCATGAATTCTAGTATAGCTGATCCAAATCCTCCTTTTACGGTTCCATCTTCCACCGTGATTAATTTAGGATAGCGCTGACAAACTTCATGCAGTAGGGCCTCGTCTAGTGGTTTTACAAAACGCATATCATAATGCGCCGGACCAATACCGTCGCTGGTCAATTCACGAATAGCAGCCGCAGCAAAATTTCCGGGGTGTCCTAGGGTGAGTAAAGCAATTTCCTCTCCATCCTTGAGTTTCCGACCTGTTCCGATTTCAATAGCTTTAAATGGTGTTTTCCATTCTGGCATCACGCCTTCCCCTCTGGGATAACGAATCACAAAAGGATATTTTGTGCTTTCTAATTGTGCGGTAAACATCAAGTTGCGCAATTCACTTTCGTTCATAGGGGCACTGATGATCATATTAGGAATGCAACGGAAGTACGCAATATCATAACAACCATGGTGCGTGGGGCCATCGTCTCCCACCACTCCTGCACGATCAAGACAAAATACCACTGGTAATTTTTGTATAGCTACATCATGAACCACAGAATCATAGGCTCGTTGCATGAAGGAGGAGTAAATATTACAGAACACGCGCATGCCTTGTGTAGCCATTCCCGCACTCACTGTTACAGCATGTTGTTCTGCAATGCCCACATCAAAGGCTCGATGTGGCATTTTTTCCATCATGAATTTTAGGGACGAACCAGAGGGCATCGCAGGCGTAATTCCAAAAATCTTATCGTTTTGTTCAGCCAATTCAATCATGGTATGACCAAATACGTCTTGGTATTTTGGAGCCTGAGGTCCTTCCTTCTTTTTTTGCATGATCTCCCCCGTTACTTTATCAAAAAGACCAGGTGCATGCCATTTGGTTTGATCTTTCTCAGCAAGGGCATATCCTTTTCCCTTAGTAGTAATGATGTGAAGAATTTTGGGGCCTGGTATATTCCGTAGATCACGCAACGTGTCTACTAAGTGAGAAATATTATGTCCATCGATAGGTCCGAAGTATCGAATCTTGAGTGCTTCAAATAAGTTAGAACTACTGCTAATCACTCCTTTGACTCCCTCTGTAAGCTTGTGTGCCATCGAACGGCTGAAGTTTTTTCCCACAGGTAATTTTCCCATCAACTTCCAGATGTCGTCCTTCATTTTATTGTAAGTCGGAGAGAGCGAGATGTCGGTAAGGTACTCTTTCAAGGCGCCTACATTTGGGTCGATACCCATGCAATTATCATTGAGGATAATCAGCATGTCTGCGTCGGCAACGCCTGCATGGTTCATCCCTTCAAAAGCCAAACCTGCTGTCATGGCACCATCTCCAATTACAGCCACTACTTTGCGGTCCTGTTCGCCCTTATATTTTGCTGCCATCGCCATACCCAGTGCAGCTGAGATAGAAGTGGAAGAGTGGCCAACACCGAACGTATCATACTCGCTTTCGCTACGTTTGGGAAATCCGCTTAGTCCTTTGTATTTGCGATTGGAAGGGAAATTATCGCGTCTACCTGTTAATATCTTGTGTCCATAGGCTTGATGCCCCACATCCCAAACTAATTGATCATAGGGAGTATTGTAAACATAATGTAATGCCGTAGTCAATTCCACCACACCCAAGCTGGCTCCAAAGTGACCACCATGTACACTCACCACATCAATAATGTATTGACGTAATTCGTCACAGACCTGATGCAACTTTTCTTTTGGCAGCTTTTTTAGATCAGCAGGTGAATCGATGGTGCTGAGCAGTGGACCTGGGGTTATGGACATAGGGGTACGGTTCATGAATAAAGATAACAAACAATTGACAGGATGGTTGCACTAAATCCGTTGAAAATGCCTGCTAACCACTGGTACAAAATTCACCTCTTTCTTGGAGGCTAGGTGTAACTTTAACCGGTGATTAACTTATTACAATCCCGTGAAAGGCTTTACTGGTTTTTGCAGATCAGTGGATGGATACTTTTTGGTGCCCTGACCGTATTGTTTGCTAATGTCTTTAATGTGCAACTGGCCCCCGGGGTTTTGGAAGGAAGGATTTTAATTTTTTGTCTGATTGGCTTTCTGTTGACTCACTTGACCAGATTGGCAATAAAAAAGTTAGGACTATTACAGCTCCCTTTGGAAAAAGCCTGGCCAGGTATTTTAATTAGCGTATTAGTTTGTAATGGGCTTTATGCTTGGTTTACCATATTGACGCTGGAGTATTTTAATCTGTTTCTTACGCCAGAGGCTTATTCGCTTAGTTTCTTTCAAAAATGGCTTGCTATCTTTTTGGATAATGGTCTTTTTATTCTTTCCTGGTTGTTATTGTACTTTTTCTTTCACTACTATTATGATAACAGACAACGACAGCTGGATACGCTCAAATTGGAGTCGGCAGTACGAGAACTTGAATTAAAAACCCTGAAGGCGCATATTAACCCTCATTTTATTTTCAATTCGCTGAATAGTATTCGTGCATTGGTGGATTTGAATCCTGAGCGAGCACGCCGGGCTATCACCGAGCTTAGTAATTTATTGCGAAGCAGTATGCAAACTGAAAAGTCTCAGTTAGTACCGCTGCGGCAGGAGATGGATATTATTCGGGATTATCTGGCCTTGGAAAGTATTCGTTTTGAAAACCGATTGCGTGTGGAGTTAGATATCGCTGAGGATACACTTGATCTACCCGTACCACCCATGATGGTCCAAACCTTGGTGGAAAATGCAATCAAACATGGCATTAGTACCAGCATGGATGGGGGATGGGTGCGTATCTACTCTTTCAAGCGAGAGGGGGCTCATGTGTTGGAGGTTGCCAACAGTGGTTACCTGAACAGTGCAGTTATCACGGCAGGGTTTGGGCTGAGCAGCACACAAAATCGGTTACAAATTTTATTTGGTACGCCCGCTCGTCTTTTTATTCGACAACAAGAAAAAGATGTGGTGTTGTGTTCCGTTACCATACCTCTTCAATAGGCAACTATGACCATCAGAGCTTTATTAATTGATGACGAACGACTAGCCCGAGTGGAGCTAAGAAAATTGCTCACGGATTTTCCTTCCATAGAAGTAGTTGAAGAAGCCGCTAATGTGGCAGAAGCGCTTGACAAGATTGATCAGTTGAAACCAGATTTGATTTTTTTAGATATCCAAATGCCCGGAAAAACAGGTTTTGATTTGTTGGCTGAGTTGGATCGTTCTCCTCAAGTTATTTTCACCACGGCACATCATGAGTATGCGTTAAAAGCTTTTGAAGTAAATGCGTTGGATTATCTCATGAAGCCCATTGATCCGGTTCGTCTGGCGGATGCTATTCACAAAGTTCAGCAACTAGAGGCGGCACGAATTGGTAATGGGGAGGGTGAAGTTCTTCCCAATGGTGTGCTCTCTGAGAACGATCAGGTGTTTGTGAAAGACGGAGATCGTTGCTGGTTTGTAAAGCTGAATGAAATTCGATTTTTTGAAAGTGTGGGTAATTATGCGCGTGTGTTCTTTGGTGCCAACAAGCCCATGATTTTAAAATCGCTGAATGCGCTAGAGGATCGGCTAGATTCCAAGCTTTTTTTTAGAACTAATCGCAAGCATATTGTGAACTTGCGGATGATTGAAAAAATTGAACCCTATTTCAACGGAGGTCTTTTACTGGAATTAAAAGGGGGCGATAAAATTGAAGTCAGCCGGAGGCAAACGCTTCGTTTCAAAGAGATGATGAGTCTTTAACGGCAGCTCCTATTGCTGTAATTAGTCCCGGATCTTTTTCGATGGCATTACCGACCACAATCAGGTTAGCGCCGGCCCGGCAATTTTCTGCTGCCTTATCCGGGGTTGTAATTCCTCCTCCTACAATCAGCGGTACTGTAATTTGTGAGGCAACTGTTTGGATCATTTCTGCAGGGATTGGTTTTTGTGCGCCACTTCCCGCATCCATGTAAATTAGTTTCATCCCTAACATCTCTCCAGCAAGGGCGGTGCATAGTGCGATCTCATTTTTGTTAGCGGGAATTGGAGCTGCATTGCTGATATATGAAACGGTAGTGGGTGCACCTCCATCGATTACCATATAACCGGTAGAGAGAATTTCTAGTCCACTCTGCTTGACCGCGGTTGCAGAAACAACATGCTGACCGATCAATAATTCGGGATTGCGTCCAGAGATCAGCGATAGGTAGAGCAAGGCGTCTGCCTTTGGCGTAACCTGTGAGGGACTGCCTGGGAATAAAATGACTGGGATATCGCTTTTTGTTTTAAGATCAACCACTAATTGTTCAAGATGGTTGGACACAACCAAGCTACCTCCCACAAACCAATAATCAACTTTGGCCTTTTTGCCCAGCAAGATCAAATTTTCCAGATCACGACTTTCAGTTTTATCGGGATCAATCAATACTGCAAATGATTTTTTTTGCTGTGCGCGCGCAGTAATGAGTTGTTGGTAAATATGATTTTTCATTGGGCGTTTACGTGTTCAAAGGTGCGAAAAAATATTTGTTAATTGTGCGTTTATTTTTTTACAACATGAATACGATATTTCCAAAAAAAATTTCTAAAAAATAATTCAGGCAATGTGCAAAAATGCTCAAATCAAGCACAGATAAGGGTTGTGGCGGGGGTAAGGGGTATTTTCCACAAGATGTGAATATTTGAGTATTTGTTTTTGATGAGTAAAAAAATACTTTCGTAAGAGACCGCTTGAAAGAGCGGTTGTTTTTTCGAAACCCGACCAAAACCCAATAAATTCTCTTCGAGTATGCCCACAAAGAAGCCCGCAAACGCTAAAGGCGGATTGCAATTTCGTCGCCGCTTCACCCGTGATGATGTGAATGTTTTTGATCAGTTCGAGTACGATTATCGTACGTCAGTGATTCGTAACCCATCCGGTGAAGTTGTTTTTGAAATGACCAACGTAGAGGTTCCAAAACAATGGAGCCAGATTGCTACTGATATTCTTGCGCAAAAATATTTCCGCAAGGCTGGCGTTCCTCAGCAGGATGGAACAACGGGACGTGAGACCTCTGCCAAACAAGTGGCGCATCGTATGGCCAATTGCTGGAGAGTATGGGGAGAACGTTATGGATACTTCGCATCTACCAGTGACGCACAGGTATTCTATGAAGAACTCGTGTATTCTATTCTTGACCAAATGTGTGTGCCTAACAGCCCACAATGGTTTAATACTGGCTTGTATGAGAGCTATGGTATTGCTGGAAAACCACAGGGTCACTATTATATAGATCCAACTGATGGGCAACTAAAAAAATCGAAGAATGCATATGAGCGTCCTCAGCCGCACGCTTGTTTTATTTTAAGTGTGGATGATGATCTGGTGAATGAAGGTGGAATCATGGACCTCTGGGTTCGTGAGGCACGTATTTTCAAATATGGCTCTGGTGTAGGAACTAACTATTCTAACCTCCGTGGAGAAGGCGAAAAGTTAAGTGGTGGCGGAAGCAGCTCTGGATTGATGAGTTTCCTCAAAATCGGCGACCGAGCTGCGGGAGCGATCAAAAGTGGCGGAACCACACGTCGCGCTGCGAAGATGGTTTGTCTTGATCTGGATCACCCCGAGATTATACAGTTTATTAATTGGAAAGTAGAGGAAGAGAAGAAAGTGGGCGCTTTGATTGCAGCTGGTTATCCTTCTGGCTACGAAGATGAGGCATACCGTACGGTGAGCGGACAGAATTCCAATAACTCCATTCGTATTCCCAATTCATTTTTTGAGAAATTGGAAAAAGATGAGGATTGGGAATTGACGGCTCGCCAGGACGGACGTGTGATGAAAAAAGTGCCTGCCCGTGAATTGTGGAATCAAATTGCTTATGCGGCTTGGCGTTGTGCAGACCCTGGTACGCAGTACAATACTACCATCAACGAGTGGCATACCTGTCCAGAGGGCGGTCCTATCCGTGCTTCGAATCCTTGTTCAGAGTATATGTTCCTGGACAACACAGCTTGTAATTTGGCATCAGCCAACCTGATGAAGTTTTATGATTCCGCTACTAATACGTTTGATGTAGAGGGATACGAGTATAACGTTCGCTTGTGGACCGTGGTGCTGGAGGTTTCTGTACTGATGGCGCAATTCCCGTCTAAGGAAGTAGCGCAACTCAGCTATGAGTATCGCACACTTGGTTTGGGTTACGCCAACCTGGGAACCATGTTGATGGTTAGTGGTATTCCTTATGATAGTGAAGAAGCCCGTGCTATTGCCGGTGCTTTGACCGCGATCATGACGGGTATTTCTTATCGCACATCCGCAGAGATGGCACAGTGCCTGGGTGCTTTCCCTCGTTATGAGGAAAACAAAAAGCACATGATGCGTGTAATGCGCAATCACCGCTTGGCTGCTTATGATGCTGACGATTACGAAGCATTAAGCTTGAAGCCACAGGGTTTGAAAGTTAAATATTGCCCAGACTACTTGCTCAAAGCAGCTTGCAAAGCATGGGATGAAGCTGTTGAATATGGAGAGAAGTATGGATATCGCAATGCACAGGCTACTGTAATTGCTCCAACGGGTACCATCGGATTAGTGATGGATTGTGATACCACTGGAGTTGAGCCTGACTTTGCCTTGGTGAAGTTTAAAAAATTATCTGGTGGTGGTTATTTCAAAATCATCAACCAGTCTGTACCTACTGCGTTAAAGAATCTTGGTTACTCTGAAAAGGAAACAGATAATATCATCAAGTATGCCGTAGGTGCTGCTTCCTTTGCCGGCGCTCCTTTCATCAATCATCAAACATTGAGCGAAAAAGGATTTATCGCTGATGAGATCAAACGTTTGGATGCGGCTGCTTTGACTGCATTTGAAATTGGATTTGTATTCAACAAGTATACCCTTGGCGAGGAATGTTTACAACGTCTTGGATATACTCCTGAGCAGTACAATGATTTTGAATGGAGTCTACTTGAAGCATTAGGATTTACAGACGAACAAATTGAAGCTGCAAATGACTATGTGTGCGGTACCATGATGCTGGAAGCTGCTCCAGGACTGAAAGAAGAACACCTGCCTGTATTCGACTGCGCTAATAAATGTGGTCAGAAAGGACAACGTTATATCCATGCACACGGACATATCCGTATGATGGGTGCTACACAGCCTTTCATCAGCGGTGCTATCTCTAAAACTATCAACCTTCCTAATGAGGCAGTGGTTGAAGATATCGCTGATGCTTACTACCTCAGCTGGAAATTGGGATTGAAGGCAAATGCACTTTACCGCGACGGTTCCAAACTTTCTCAACCACTCAGCAATAAGAGTGATAAGAAAAAGAAAACTGATACGGGTGCTACCGCTGAAACAGCTGCTGTTGTTGATGCTGCTGGAACCAATATTGTTGATTTGGGTCAGCTGACTGTTGAAGAATTACTTGATGAAGTACAGAAACGTGTGCAGTCTTCACCTGATACCAAGCTGAAGCGTCGTCTCGCCAAGATTGTTGAGCGTCGTACACTTCCTGCTAAGCGTCGTGGATTTACCCAGAAGGCTAAGATCAGTGGTCAGGCTGTATTCCTCCGCACTGGAGAATATGCAGATGGAACGCTGGGAGAAATCTTCGTGGATATGGCCAAGGAAGGTGCTACCATGCGCAGTATGATGAACTGTTTTGCTATTTCAGTTTCTATTGGCTTGCAATACGGTGTGCCGCTTGAAGAGTTTGTAGACAAGTTTGCTTTCACTCGCTTTGATCCTTCTGGATTTGTGGAGCACCCCAATATCAAGACCACTACCTCTATTGTAGACTTTATTTTCCGCGTACTTGGCTATGAGTACCTCGGTCGTACAGATCTAGTACATGTATTGGATAAGCCTGAAGTTCTCAATACGGGTGCAGATGATTGGGACGAAGTTCCTTCCAATCCCTTAGAGTATGCGAAAGAGCCTGAGCTCTCCAGCATACGTATCACACCGGGTACACCAACTCCTGCTGCGAAATCAACTGCTCCTAAAGCAACTAAGGTTGAAAAAGTGGAGTCTGCCCTCGATGCGATGAATGCGGTGGCTAAGAACATGCAAAGTGATGCACCGGCTTGTAATGTATGCGGTAACATCATGATGAGAAGTGGTGCTTGCTACAAGTGTAATAACTGTGGCAACCAGGGTGGGTGTGGTTGATTTTAACTAACGATTGCTTTATTTCAAATCCTGTCTTCACCGATGGGATTTTTTTTGCTTGCATAATTCCTCGGCTGCGGAAAAATAAACTAAGTGAGTTCATTGTTCGCCCGAAGCCGGCAAACTCGGCCCTTCGGGCCTCAAACAGCGCCGGCTTCTTTGGGCTCACCATGAACCCACTTCCGGCACAGCCGTCGTTTATTTTTCCGATGCCTCGTTATCATGCAAGCAAAAAAACTCGTCATGGCTTAGTTCAGCAATCGACATAATTTTATCCACGCCGAGGAGGACATGATTCGCTGAAATGAGCAGCAGCCTCTGAGAGTAAGGTATGAGCCGTTGAAATATAATTGCAAAGATTATTTCCCAAAGAAATTCTTCGCCATACCCGCCAGCATCGGATATTTTTCCGCTACGTAATCCTTTAAGATCAGAAGTACTTGTTTAGCTTGTTCGTCAGTAAGACCAGCTTCTGCTTTGAGTTTATCGATGAGTTCTTGCATGGCAGTGTTTATTAAGCGACTTTTAAAAAATTGATTTTACTCTTGTCAAAATGGCGCTGGGCATAATCCAGATCCAGATTGAATTGCTTGACGGATGCAGAAGGCAGTTCATACATTGCATCGGTCAGGATACTTTCACAGATACTGCGAAGTCCACGGGCGCCCAGTTTGTATTCCATGGCTTTACTCACCATAAAATCTAATACGCCCTCTTCGATGGTCAGTTTGATTCCTTCCATTTCGAATAAACGGGTGTATTGTTTCATTAACGCATTCTTGGGAGTGGTTAAAATCAACCGAAGGGTAGGGGCGTCTAGGGGATCCAGTTGTGTGACTACGGGTAATCGTCCTAGTAATTCAGGAATCAGACCAAATTGTTTTAAGTCGGGTGCATTAACAAAGCGCAATAGATTTTTTTGACGACTCTCTTGCAACTCTTTGTCTACGTTAAACCCGATGGTATTAGTTTGTATACGACGGGCAATGACTTTATCGATACCATCAAAAGCGCCTCCACATATAAAAAGAATATTCTGCGTATTAATCTTGATGAGCTTCTGTTCGGGATGTTTACGACCTCCTTGTGGTGGAACTAATACATCGGTTCCTTCTAATAATTTAAGCATTCCCTGTTGCACACCTTCACCGCTCACATCACGGGTGATGGAGGGATTATCTCCTTTGCGCGCAATCTTATCGATTTCGTCGATATATACAATGCCACGTTCTGCGGCAGACACATCGTAATTGCATACTTGTAGTAGGCGGGTTAGAATACTTTCTACGTCCTCGCCCACATAACCTGCTTCTGTGAAAACAGTCGCATCTACAATGGCAAAGGGTACATTGAGCAATCGGGCAATACTTTTGGCGAGCAGCGTCTTTCCAGTTCCCGTCTCACCTACCATCACAATATTGCTCTTTTCAATTTCGATTTCTGATTCTTTCGCCTCTGTGTTTTTCTGTTGAAGACGCTTGTAATGATTGTAGACGGCAACTGATAAAACTTTTTTGGCTTCGTCTTGACCGATTACATATTCGTCCAAAAACTTTTTTATCTCGATCGGTTTTTTGACCGTTAACTTAAAAGAGGATTTTGCTTTTTCTTCTTTTGCTGTTAATTCTTGATCGATTATTTCTCGGGCGTGCTCTACACAGTTTTCACAAATATGCCCTTCTTGACCTGCAATCAGAATTTTTACTTCGTCCCGACTACGTCCACAAAAAGCACAATGCAGGGTGTTCTTTGCCATGGTTATATTTTTTCAACCAGTTTATCTGCGATGCCATACTCAATGGCTTGTTTGGCATCCATCCAGTAATCACGGTCAAAATCTTTCATAATTTGTTCCACACTTTTCCCGCAGTTTTTGGCGAGTATACCTGCACCAATTTCTTTTACACGACGTGTTTGTTCGGCTTGAATCTCTAAATCTGTACTCACGCCTCTGATAAAACCACCCAGTGAAGGCTGATGGATCATCACTTCGCCATGCGGATAGATAAATCGCTTTCCTTTGACACCTCCACTGAGCAAAATGCTGCCCATGGATGCGGCGAGTCCCATACAAATAGTACTAACGGGGCTGCTGATGAGTTGCATGGTATCATAAATGACCATACCACTGGTTACCACACCCCCCGGACTATTGATATAAAATTTTATTTCTGTGCCTGGTTTGTCAGCTTCCAACAAAAGGAGTTTGCTTACTACGTCTTTGGCGCTTTTATCATCCACAACACCCCAGAGATATACTGCGCGTTTTTCAAAAAAGTAGCGCTCTAGTTTTTTGCTGAACATGCCAATATCTGACTTAGGTTGTTCTTCCTTTTCTTCTTCGTCTTCCATTTTCCAATTGCTGGAATAATAGTTTTCTCTCTTCATGGGATTAATCTTTCTTTTGTTTACGTGGGTTGGTTACCAATACTTCATCTACTAAGCCATATTCTTTAGCTTCGATGGCGGTCATCCAATTATCACGATCAAAATCTTTTTCAATTTGCTCAATGGATTTACCCGTGTGCGAATGCACCACTTCATATAACTCTTTTTTGAGTTTACGAATTTCCTTCACGGTGATTTCTATATCACTGGCTTGCCCGCCAATCGCACCGCTGGGTTGATGCATCATGATGCGGGAGTGCTTTAACGCGGCGCGTTTTCCTTTTGTACCAGCTCCGAGCAATACGCAGGCCATAGAAGCTGCTACGCCTATACAGATCGTGGCAATGTCAGGACTCACATATTGCATGGTATCATAAACACCTAATCCTGCATAAACGCTTCCGCCGGGACTATTGATGTACATATTGATATCGCGGGAACGATCAGCAGAATCAAGGAATAATAACTGTGCTGTTATAATATTTGCTACTTCGTCATTGATAGGGTAGCCCAGAAAGATAATGCGGTCCATCATCAATCGGCTATATACGTCCATCACGGCTACATTCAGTGAACGCTCCTCAATGATATTTGGCGTCATTCCTGTTACCAGGTGATTGGCATATTGATGGAGGGTATTACTGGAAATGCCCCGGTGCTTGACGGCATACTTCTCGAACTCGGATCGGGTGCTCATAGTATTGAATTTGAAATACGAACAGCAAATATCCGACCAAAAGGTGGGAACCCAAAATTATAGACAGGCTGTCAGGTTAGGGGACCGAAGAATCAATGATGATGAGAATCAATGATGATGGTGCTGATGCTCCTCTACCATTTTGGTAAAGGCCTCTGCCTCAATCTTCTTGTCGGTTGGTTTTAAAAGGGCCGCACCCCATTCGAATATTTTTTGAGTCTGGATACGATGATAAGCATCCTCAACAAATTTGCGATCCTTCATCATTCGCTCTGTGTAATCGTTAACCCAGGGCTGATCGTCGGCTAAACCGGCACCACCCATATAGCTGAACAGTTGATTCTTGGCAAATCCACGGATTTCTTCGGGGTCAACCTGGATATTGTTTTCGTTTACAATTTGTTCAGAAATCAGGGTCCACTTTAGTTGGTTGGTGAATTTTGGAAAATCCGCTTCAACTTCTTCGTCAGTCTTTGGGGTTTCGCCCTGTGTTTTGAGCCACTTTTTCAGGAAGCTTTCAGGGAAATCCATTTTTGCATTATCCAATAACTGATGATAGAGTTGATCGTGCAATTGGTTAGTTGCCTGGCCCGCCCAGTAGGCTTCAATTTCTTCTTTTATTTTACCACGAAATTCTTCAACGGTCTTCACTTCTTTACCAGGATAAAGCTGATTGAAGAATTCTTCGTTCAGTTCTTTTTTCTCTAGTAGACCTACTTTGGTAAGACTGATATTGAAATATTTTTCAGCAGCCGCTGGATCTGTTTTATCAAGACCTAAATCACTAATGATCCACTCCCGCTCTTTTTCTTCAAAAGCTTCCTTTAAGGAGAGTGTGAGTTGATCACCCACTTTCTTCCCCATCCAGTTAGATCGTTTTTTCTCTGTGAAATACTTTACCAGTAGCGAGTTTTCTTTGGAAGCTCCTCCCTCAATAATATTTCCTTGGGCATCCGCTTCAACAAGATTTACGTTGATTACGTTTTCCTCGCTTTCAACTGTCTCTTGATCCTTCATATTGCCATAGCGGTTCTGCAAACGTGTCACTTCATTATCAATCATCTCCTCAGTTACAGTAACCACATAACGGGTGGTCTTGGCTTTTGCTACGTCCGGTAATTTGAATTCAGGCTTAAGCCCAATTTCAAAATGAAAGTTGTAGTCAAGCGGATTATTTACATCTAATTGTTGTAAATCGGTTTCAAGTGGCAAAGGCTGTGCAAATATGTTCAGCTTTTCCGTTTGAAGCCAGCCGATCAACTCACGGTCTACAGTTTTTAGTACCTCGTCGGTAAATAGAGAGGGACCGTACATTTTTTTGATCAGCCCTGAAGGCACCATGCCCTTACGAAAACCAGGGATATTGGCTTTGCGGCCATAATCTTTAAGGGCTTTTTCGAAAGAGGGGAGGTAGTCGGCTTTGTCAAGTTTAACGGAGATCTTGTCGTGCAGTTTGCCGATGTTTGATCGGGAGATGGTTGCCATAGAACAATTTAAGCGGTACTAAGTCCGGATGGAGGGACTCGAACCCCCACACCTTGCGGCATCAGATCCTAAGTCTGACGTGTCTACCAATTTCACCACATCCGGGTACCCCTGGTTAAGGGGTTGCAAATGTAGTCCTTTTTTTTACTTTTCCTCGTATAAAATCCCAGATTGTTGAGTAAAAAATACGGACGAACAGGGGGGTTTTTTCACAAAAACCGGTAAAAAACTTAGATTTGGAAGCCAAGGTGCCGTTCGTCCCAAAACCAATTGCCTATCGAACCCTTGCTCAAAACACTGCCGATGAGAAAAATTTTAACAGGGCTTTTGCTATTGTCTGTCATTTCAGCCATAAATGCCCAGAATCCTGCTACTACATTTACAATCGCCAACCGAGTTATTCAGTTGCCTTGTGGTACCTCCTGTACACCCATTAGTGTGCAGGTGCCTCATATCAAACAAACCAGCAGTTACATAGTAACTACGCCTTCTTATGTGCCATTTGCGTATACAACTCCTTCGGGGAATGTGGTTAGCTCCATTTACATTGATGATACATGGAGTCAACCGATTGCACTTCCTTTTAGCTTTTGTTTTTATAACAACAGTTTTACTTCCGTGCTGATGGGTTCTAACTCTGCCCTCACTTTTGATGTCAGTCGTGCAGGATTTGGAAGTGGATATTCTATTAGCAGTACCACGGGTGCTATCCCTAGTACTTTCTACGCGCCGAATATGATTTTTGGTCCCTATCATGATATCGATCCGGGTCTTTCTTCAGCGAACAAAAAAATTGAATGGCGCATTGAGGGTACTGCCCCAAAGCGTCGCTTTATAGCCAGCTATAATGATATGCCTTATTTCGGATCCAGTTGCAATGTTGAACGTGCCACACACCAGATGGTTTTGTATGAAGGAACAGGTATTGTGGAAGTGTATATCAAGGACAAGCCATTCTGTACTTCTTGGAATGGCGGTAATACAATTTTGGGTATGCAAGACGGCACACGTACACAAGCGGTGGCGGCACCTGGAAAAAATGCAACGCAGTGGGGAAGCACTGGGATGAACGAGTGTTATCGGTTTTTACCCAGTGGTGGTACGCCTCGTTTTAAATCAGCTAAGTTATTTGTAAACGGAAATCAGGTTGCTACGGGTGACACCAGTTCTGCTACTACTCCAGGTGTACTGAATTTAAACTTCCAAAATATTTGTCCTACAGCAGATAGTACTGCTTATGTGGTTCAAGTAACCTATGGTGATTGTAATAATCCTGCCAACGATGTAAACTTCACCGATACAGTGTTTGTGAAAAAAGTAGGTCCGGGTGCGGCCGTTTCTAAAACCGATCCAAACTGTGCTCCTAATGGAACAATCACAGTAACCGCACAAGGCGGTACGGCTCCTTATCAATACAGCATTAATGGCGGCACCACTTGGCAGTCCTCCAATACTTTCACTGGTTTAGGAGGCGGTACCTATAACGTATTGGTGAAAGATGTCAATAACTGTACTTCTGGACCTCAGCCAGTAACATTGGCATTATCAAATAATCTAACACAGAGTATTGCAAAAACAGATGCAAACTGTACAACACCGGGTACTATCACTATTACCGCTACGGGTGGAGGCACTCCTCCCTATGAGTATAGCATCAACGGGGGTACTACTTGGCAGTCTTCAAACAGCTTTACTGGTTTGGCAGGAGGAAACTATAATGTAGTTACACGTAATCCGATTACTACTTGTACTGCCACTACTGCCATTACCATCAACTTCACTAACACGTTAACGCTGGATCCCATTGCAGGAACTAGTATTTGTTTTGGAAACTCCTTTACTCCAACCGTTAACACCAATGCCACTAGTTTTAGCTGGACACCGACAACCGGTGTAAGTAATGCTGCCATTGCAACACCTGTATTTGCTCCTGCTTCCACTACTGCTTATACATTGGAGGCTCGCTTAGGAACCTGTTCTACGCGTCAGAGTATGAACATTACTATTTTCCCAGGTGCTACTGCCAACGCAGGATCTGATGCAGTCATCATTGCTGGTGATGTGTATCCCATGCAGGCAACAGGTTCTGCCGGATCTTATCTATGGACACCATCCACCGGATTAAACAACCCTGCCATCTTAAATCCTTCTGCTACACCGGCTACTACCACTACCTATGCATTGCGAGTAACAACCAATCAGGGTTGTATTGCTACCGATGATATGACAATTACCGTGGTACCTTATTGCATCAAACCGATGAATGCCTTTACTCCCAATGGAGATGGCGTGAATGATCGCTGGTTAATTACCAATGGAAACTGTCTGATTAAGGCAAGGGCACAGGTCTTTAATCGCTATGGTGCTAAAGTGTTTGAAGATTTGAATTATAAAAATACCTGGGATGGAACTTATAATGGTAAAACACTTCCAGATGGAACTTATTATTATGTGATCAGTTTCCAATTGATCAATAATAAAGTTGAATCCAGAACCGGTAACGTAACCATTCTTCGTTGATCAATTACAACTAATTCACATGAAAAAAACTCTTGCTATACTCCTTCTTGCCATCAGTAGTCCCGTGTGGAGCCAACAGTTAATGACTTCTTCGCTCTATGACTTGCAGGGCAACTTGCACAACCCGGCTGTGGCGGGCGTAACCAAACAAACAACGATGGGTGCTTCCTATCGGAGTATGTGGAGTGGAATTGCTGGAAGTCCCGTTACGGCTTTAGTGTATGGCTCTACTTTTTTAGAGAAAGCAAATATTGGGGTGGGCGCTTACTTATATAGTGATGTTACAGGACCAACTAGTCGCAGAGGAATTCAAACTTCCTACGCCTATCATATTCCTACCAATAACGGGGGTACTTTTTCTGTTGGACTGGAGGCTCGCTTTCAACAGTTCGCAATTGATAAAGCGATGTTGATTGATGCATTGGGAAATGATCCGGTGATGGGTGGTGCCGCTAATCGTTTTAAAGGGGATGCGGGTTTGGGACTCGCCTATACTACAAAAAAATGGCAACTGGGTATGTCGGTTAGTCAGCTGATCCAGTCTGCGTTAAATTTTTATTCAGGCAGTCTTTCTCGCACTGAGGAAGCTCGTTTGTATCGCCATTTTTATTTACATGGCTCTTATCAATGGAAAGTGGATGCCAATACTACGGTCACTCCAAACTTTCTGGTAATTTATCTGCCGAATGCGCCCACTGAATTACAAGCAGGTGCTAGGGTGGAGCATCGTGAACTTTTTTGGTGGGGACTTTCCTTGCGCGCTCGTCAGAGTTGGATGTTA
>CAINBK010000091.1:0-3415 GCA_903846615.1 uncultured Bacteroidota bacterium | reverse complement strand
CCTTGTAAGTGACTAAATAATTCGGTATAGCCCACAGTTTGAAGTGGACTTAGGCTTGCGTGTTGCTCCAGGGAGCGAACCTCTTCTAAAAGTCCTTGCGAAAACATATGCTCCACGCGTTGATCAATCAATTGAATAAGTGTAGCACGCGAACGAGTAACACCAAGAGAACACAAGGAATAGTAAGGTTGTACTGTTTCCTTTTTTCTAAAAGTTATAATGCTGGAACCCGTTGCACGAAATACTTCCAAGGCGCGCATCATTCGCTGTGGGTTTTTCATTTCTCCTGCAACCGCGAACAAGGGATCTAGACGGCTCAGTTCTGAATGAAGCCACTGTAAACCATATTGCTCATACTGCTCAATCAGTTCATTTCGTATAGAGGCATCTACCGCAGGAATTTTATCCAATCCCTCATGAAAAGCTTTCCAATAAAGCCCAGTTCCTCCAACCATTATCACTACCGGATATCTCTCCAGCAAGCCTTTTACAACCGTATGTGCTTGTAGGGCGAAGGCATGTGCATCAAGCGGCTGATGAATCGAATGAGAGGCAATAAAATGGTGTTTTACGGTTGCCAGTTCTTCAACAGATGGACGGGCTACTCCAATAGAAAGCTCTTGATAACATTGTCTGCTGTCAAAGGAAACAATTTCGGTTCCGAGCCATTTGGCCAACTCAATGGCAAGTGCAGTTTTACCAGCTGCCGTAGGTCCTGCAATTTGTATAATAACTGGCAGAGACATGAACGATATTAAATCTCCTCCTCGCTCATTCCCTCTTCATCCAAACTAATGTCCTCCCCTTCCTCATCTTTTTCACCAAATCCCTCCTCTGTCTTACTGAGGTCATACTTCTCCTCTATATCTGCAAACTTTTCGCCTAATAATGCCTTGGTTCCATATTGGCTAGGAGCAATACCTTCTACTCGAGTAATAGCCGGATAGGTCAATTTAGGATTCTCTTCTTTGGAAACATTGATTAGTTCTAACAAAAAAGACCAGTTCCGATTAAAATCATACACATAAATAAAGCGCTGATTCAAATTCTTTATCTCGGTGCCAATAGCAGTTTGCTCCATCAGGAGTGGAGGCGCTTTATACTCTTTATCATACACCTGCAAGCTGATTTCCCGACCCCGTTGCCATTGATCATTACTTCTAAAAAAAGTGGCATCGTGCTTATTATCAAATTCAAAAGATTTGAGTATAGCCTGATGAAGACTAAGAAAATTGTCTGTATGAAAAAGGGCAATATCCCTGTAAATGGTATCGTCCTCCTCAAAAAATACTCTGAACTTTAAAATGGGCATACTACAAAGCTAGGGATAAATTAGTGCTCAATTCTTAGGGTGAAATCCCATTGAAGCTGCTTTTTCCAACATAAACTGAAAAGCCGCCTCATAGGAGTTAGGAATCACGCCATCCAGCATAGCATCTTTGATAGCATCCTTGATCTCACCCACCGGCTTGGAAGGTGTTAATCCAAACGTTTCCATAATTAATTCACCGCTAATGGGTGGTTGCCAGGCACGAATATGATCTTTCTCCTCCACCTCCTTACAACGCTCTCTGACTAGCAAGAAATTTTCAAGATAGCGTTTGACTTTTGTCTGATTCTTGGAAGTAATATCAGCTTCACAGAGTATCATGAGAGAATCGAAATCCTCTCCGGCATCAAATAATAATCTGCGAATGGCGGAGTCCGTTATATTTTCTTTTGTAAGACTAATGGGACGAAGATGCAACTCCACTAATTTTTTTACAAAGCGCATTTTCTCATGCAAAGGCAATTTCAACTTTGTAAAAAGCTTAGGCACCATTCTTCCACCTACTACTTCATGACCATGAAAAGTCCATCCATGTCCCTTTTCAAAACGTTTCGTAGCAGGCTTAGCAATATCGTGTAGCAAAGCGGCCCAACGAAGCCATAAATCTGAAGATTTTTGCGCCACATTATCTAGTACCTGAAGTGTATGATAAAAATTATCCTTGTGCCCATGCCCATCCTTATACTCCGCACCGGCCAAATCAACTACTTGCGGAAAAATCAATTTTAATAACCCTGCTTTATAGAGCAGATCAAATCCAATAGAAGGTTTTGGTGCTAAAAGAATTTTGGTCAGTTCGTCCGTAATTCTTTCCTGCGAAATAATATCAATACGCTTGGCATTCCGAACAATCCCCTCCCAAGTATTTTCTTCAATTACAAAACCAAGTTGTGTAGCAAAACGAACAGCACGCATCATTCGAAGAGGATCATCACTAAAGGTTTTATCCGGATCCTGTGGCGTTCTTATAATTCCTTGATCCAAATCCTTCAGTCCGCCAAAAGGATCGATGAGTTTCCCAAAATTATCCTCCTGCAAAGTAATGGCTAATGCATTGATGGTAAAATCCCTTCGCTCTTGATCATCTTGCAAGGTACCTGGCGTTACCGAGGGATTACGTGAAGTGTACTGATAACTTTCTTTCCTAGCTCCTACAAATTCTATATCAATCGGCGGATCAGATCGCAATTGAAAATGAGCAGTGCCAAAAGTTTTAAATAGATCAACCTTGGGTTTGGGCTTGAATTGAGCAGCTGCCTGCTCTGCTAGCTCCAAAGCATCCCCGATACAAACAAAATCTAAATCAGTAGTGGGACGCCCCATTAATTTATCACGAACAAAGCCCCCTACTAAATAGGTTTCACGGTGCAACAGACGTGCACCGGCAGCCACTTTATGCAGTATAGCCAATTCTTCAGGGGTGCAACGAATATCCATCCGCGCAAAGGTACTAGTTCAGCGGAAAGTAGTTCAGAGATAACGCAGATTGGTCTTTGGGGACAATGTCAACAAGGTTTCATACATCAATCGAATGGTACTTTCAATATCATCGCGATGAAGCATTTCTACCGTTGTATGCATATATCGAAGTGGGATAGAAATTAAAACCGAGGGGCAGCCATCGTTTGAGTAGGCAAATGAATCCGTATCTGTACCCGTACTACGGCTTTGTGCGCGCCACTGAACAGGAATCTTCTTTTTAGTGGCTACGTCTTCTACAAGCGCTAGTAATTTATTATGAACAGCAGGCGCATAACACAAAGAAGGACCCTTACCTGTTGCTACATCACCCTCAATTGCTTTATTGATTAAAGGTGTTGTAGTGTCGTGCGTCACATCCGTGATAATAGCAATATCAGGTTTGATACGACGTGCAATCATTTCAGCACCACGCAATCCGATTTCCTCCTGCACCGCATTGACCACATACAAACCAAATGGTAATTGCTTTTTATTTTCTTTTAAGAGCCTGGCAACCTCAGCAATCATAAATCCACCAATTCTATTATCGAAAGCTCTTCCGATATAATTCCCATTAGCTAATTCATCAAATCCATCTTGGTAGGTTACCACAGCACCAATATG
>CAINBK010000090.1:0-6063 GCA_903846615.1 uncultured Bacteroidota bacterium | reverse complement strand
GCTTTTGCAGAAGCCACATAAGCGGAGAGAAATGGCAAAGCTTTTTTGTAATCCTTCTGAACAAAATAAGAGTGCCCCAGTAATTGTTTAAAGGGAATAGCTGGATACAAAGTATCCGCATAGAGAAAGCTATTTTTTTCAAGATAAGTAGTAGCGGCTGACAAATCTCCCTTTTTAACAAGTAGCTGGCCTAAATGAAAAATTGCAAGTCGTTTATATAAAGGATGCGACTCGACCTGCTTAAAGCAATCCATTGCAAGGTCCCACTTTGCCTCACTCAGGTAAAGTAGCCCACAATAATACTGTGCTGCGGACTGAAATGGACTAGTAGTGAGCTGGCGAATACTATTAAAAAGCGGAACGGCCTCTTCAAAACGTTTTAAAGAAAAAAGTGCATATGCTTGACCAAATTGACTAGCCGCAATTTCCTGGTTAGTTAAATGCGAAATTCCTGCTGCGCGAAAATGATCCAACGCGTCCTGCCATCTTTTCGTTTCAAAATAGTAGTTGGCTAATTCAAGATGCATCCGAGCAAGCCATACAGGAATGTTGGTTTCCTTTAAAAAACGAATGGCTTCTTGTTCAGCAGCAGATTGTTTTTTCTGTAACCGACAAGCTAGTGAGTAAAAAAGTGAAGCTGGACCACCTACTTTATTTGCTTCATCAGGGTGCTTTACCCGATAAGCATCGAAAAATTGTGAACAAGAAAGGTCAGTTCGGCCCTGCTGATAAAATCGAACCGCCCACTCGGCAGGAGTCTCCTCCTCCAGGGTAAGCAAACTGCGTTGAGCATTAGCATGTAGAAGGTTAATAAGGATGAACCCAATAAGCAAGTGTGGCCGCATAACAAGGTCAATTAACGGGCGAATTTGAGTTTTATTTTCACGGATGCCAAAGAATCATTGCAAACAGATGTGGATAAGTAATCTATTAGGAGCCCTTTAACAAAAAATCACTAAGTTAGCCGTGAAAACAGCTGGTTATGAAAAAACTTTTCAGCACACGCTACACCGAGAACAGCATTGCTTTTTCCCTGCTGCTGTTACGCCTCGCATTGGGAATTTTAATGATACCCCACGGATTTAGTAAACTCACCAAATTTGCATCGGTAGTAAAGGATTTTCCGGACCCTTTGCACTTGGGCACAACTATTTCACTCTCCTTGGTAATTTTCGCAGAGTTCTTTTGTGCGGTATTACTGGTAGCAGGGTTAATGACCCGGTTAGTAGTTATTCCACTTGTGATTACCATGGGCGTAGCGGTTTTCATGGTCCATAATAGTGACTTTTTTGGTGAAGCCGAACAGGCTACACTATATCTAGCCGGTTATCTTGTACTTCTTATAGCAGGACCAGGCAAAGTGAGTATGGACCGCATGTTGGGAAATTGATACTAATGGATCATTTGCTAATGCTCCCAAAATTTCCCGCAAGCCCTCCTAAAAAAAATAATCCCAGTTCCATAATAGCAAGCCTTCTGCTCTACCTTTTTGCAGGCTATTGGATGATTCCTGATCCAATATTTCTTATGACACTGTTCGGTATTTTGTTTTTGCATGAAGCTGGCCATTGGTTGGCTATGCGCTACTATGGTTACCAGGATACCGCAATTTTTTTTATACCCTTCCTAGGCGCTATGGTGGCTGGTTCAAAACGCAACTTATCCGAATCTCAATCGGCTGTAATTATATTGGCGGGCCCTTTACCCGGATTTATACTTGGTTGGGTACTGTTTCAATGGGGAAGCACCATGCCTATTCTTACCAGCCATTCAATCAGCATTGCGCAAATTGGATGGCTGATGGTTTTACTGAATGGTCTAAATTTATTACCTGTTTACCCCTTAGATGGAGGACAATTATTCAACCGCGTTTATCTGGGAGAAGAGGGAAAATTTAGCAATGCGTTTATCTTTCTTTCCTGTTTATTCTTGACTGGATTGGCAATCTATTTTTCCTATTATTTTTTACTGATCATACCCATTTGGGTAGGTTGGCGACAGCGTCGCAATAAAATGTATGAAGAAATTGAAGCAAAAATTGAAGAAAAAGGGATAGACAATGATTTTGACTATGCCGAACTTCCTGATAATTTCTATTGGGAGTTGCGGGATGTATTGATTGACGTTCATCCCTCGTTCCGTTCAGTCAGTAAAAACAGGGACCAATATCACGAGAAAGAAGCGGCTATTCAATACACGATCGAACATTTTTTAAAACGATCCCTAATTCAGGATTTACCCGTTGCCAAAAAAATTGGACTAGTAGTGCTTTGGGCATTTCTGCTGTTTGCTTGCATACCGGTAATTTTGCAGCTATATAATTAGTACCCGTGAAGGAAATTATTGCATCCATCATCACCATTGGAGACGAACTTCTCATTGGGCAAACCATTGATACCAATAGTGCGTTCATTGCACAACAACTGAATAGTATTGGAATCCGTGTTGCAAAAAGAGTAGCGGTGGGTGATCAGGAAACTGCTATCCGAGAGGCCTTGGATAACGAGTCCACATATGCAGACGTCATACTGCTCACTGGTGGACTGGGCCCCACAGCAGACGATATTACAAAACCATTATTGTGCGATTATTTTGGAGGGAAACTAAGGAGAGATCCCGCTACATTGAAACATATTGAATGGCTTTTCAATGAAGTATACAAACGTCCGGGTGCACTTTTACCGCGTAATCAAAAACAAGCCGATATTCCTGATAACTGCACCATTTTACATAACCCCAGGGGTACAGCGCCCGGAATGCTATTTCAAAAAGACAATCGGATTTATATCTCCATGCCCGGAGTACCACAGGAAATGAAAGAAATCATGACCGGCTCTGTTATCCCTTTTCTTCAGCAAAATTTAAAAACCCCGTTCATATTCCATCGCACGCTTCTAACTGCAGGAATCGGCGAATCAATGCTTGCTGAGCAGCTAGTCAATTTTGAAGCAACTCTTCAACCTGAACTTAAATTAGCCTACTTACCCCAATATGGAATGGTTAAGCTACGCATCACTGCTACTGGCCAAGACCAACTTGTTTTAACACAGACAATTGATTCAAAATTTGAGGAGTTGAAAAAATTAGTTGCCACTCACCTAGTAACTGATAAAGATGAAAAGTTAGAAGCAGTTATTGGAAGACTACTTAGTGAAAAGAAGGCAACACTTAGCACGGCCGAAAGTTGTACAGGAGGTTTGATTGCCAGTATGCTGACCTCCTTACCAGGTTCTTCCAATTATATCAAAGGAAGTATCGTGGCCTATTCCAATGAGGCAAAAGAAAAACTACTAATGGTAGACCATTCTACCATTTCAACACATGGGGCAGTAAGTGAACAAACGGTACAAGCAATGGCAACGGGAGCCTTAAAGCAGTTAAATACCACCTATGGAATTGCTGTGTCAGGCATCATGGGGCCAGACGGAGGTACTGCACTCAAGCCGGTCGGAACCGTATGGATTGCCGTGGCGAACAAAAGCACAACAAAAGTCCAATGCTTAAAACTTGGTTTTGACCGTCAGCGCAACACCCACCAAACTGCAATTAGTGCATTGAATATGCTACGACAGTTCATACTAACTGAATCGCAGGATTAATAGCAAACTTGTACCTTTGTCTTTCGATTGCTGCAATTAAAACTTTACTATGGCAATAGTTGATTTGGTGATGCCTAAGCTTGGCGAAAGCATAATGGAAGCCACAATTCTAAAATGGCATAAACAGCCTGGGGACGCAATAGCGCTGGATGAAACTGTGTTGGAGATAGCTACGGACAAAGTGGATAGCGAAGTGCCGAGTACAGCAGCGGGCATAATTCAGGAAATCTTATTTAACGTGAATGAGGTAGTTCCCATCGGTACAGTAATTGCACGTATTCAAACCTCAGCCACTCAGCCAGTTTCAAGTATTTCTTCTCCCCCTCCCACTTCGCATCAAGCCCCTTCACCAGCTAGTACGCAACCCGCAATTCAGCAATCGTCGATCAATAACCAAATCACTACTCATAAACCTATTACGATTGGAGCAAATCGTTTTTATTCTCCATTGGTCCTAAATATTGCTGCCAATGAAGGTATTTCGATGAGCGAACTAGAAAAGATTCCAGGCAGCGGAGGTGAAGGTCGCGTTACAAAAAAAGATATTCTTCAATATTTAGCGGTCAGAACCCAGCCAGCTGTTTCAGCCCCGCAAGAGTTATCCATACCGCTGGCACGTATCCAGCCTTCAACGCCTATTCTTTCAACTCCATCTTCAGTGACCAGCGGAAACGTTGAAATCATTGAAATGGATCGGATGCGTAAGTTGATCGCGGACCACATGGTCAAGAGCAAGCAAACCAGCCCGCATGTAACCAGTTTTACTGAGGCAGATGTCACAAATCTTGTTCTTTGGAGAGAAAAAGTAAAAAAGGACTTTGAAAAAAGAGAAGGCACTAAAATAACCTATACTCCACTTTTTATTGAAGCGATTGTACGATGTATAAAAAAATTCCCCCTCATCAACTCATCACTGGATGGCGGTAATATTATACTTAAAAAAGACATTAACATTGGTATGGCTACTGCATTACCATCTGGTAATTTAATTGTTCCTGTTATTCGTAATGCAGATCAATATAATATGGTGGGACTTGCCAAACAAGTTAACCAACTTGCCGATGCTGCACGCCAGGGAAAATTAAGACCAGATGATACTCAAAATGGCACGTTCACACTAACCAATGTTGGAACGTTTGGTTCGTTGATGGGAACCCCAATTATCAATCAACCACAGGTTGCAATTTTAGCAGTTGGTGCCATTAAAAAAAGACCCGTAGTCGTAGAGACGCCAGCCGGAGATAGCATTGCTATCCGGCATATGATGTACCTGAGCATGAGTTACGATCATCGGATTGTTGATGGCAGCCTTGGTGCAACTTTTTTGACTGCAGTTGCAAAAGAACTGGAAAGTTTTGATGCGGAACGTCAGCTTTAATCTATCAAGTCCAATCCCAAATCTCTTCCCTTATTAATTGCAGGAACTCCTTCAGTTAGCCAACGTGCAGGTCTTTCCCCTTTCAAAAGCCAATCAAAGTACTGTTGCTGTCGAATAGATATGTCCTTCTGGTTTTTTCGCTCACGTAGATTGTGAGCTTCCCCGTTGTAATTAAGCATCCAGACCTTTTTGCCAAGTCTCCGCATAGCCGTGAATAGCTCAATACCTTGGTACCAGGGAACAGCCCCATCAGCATCATTGGCCATAATCACCAAGGGGGTAGTAATTTTTGGTACACTAAATAACGGTGAGTTTTTAATATACAGATCTTGCCGCTGCCATAGCGTAGCCCCTATTCTGCTCTGTGAGATTTCATATTGAAATTGACGATTTAATCCACTCTCCCAACGAATACCCCCATAGGCACTGGTCATATTTGCAACAGGCGCTCCGGCCCAGGCTGCTCGAAAAAGATTAGTCATGGTAACCAATTGAGCAACTTGAATACCTCCCCAACTCTGACCCTGAATGCCTATACATTTTCCATCAATCCAAGGCTCTTTTGCCAATTGATTGGCAGCACTTACCACATAGTCGTAGCAACTCTTTGCAGGATAGCCAATGGTGTAGTGGATATCAGGACTAAGTACTACATATCCTCTGCTTACATAAAAGGAAATATTTAATCGGCTGCCTGTTGGAGCTGGAGGTATATAACTATGCAAAGTGTTAGTATGTGTCTCGTAGAAATAAAGCAGCACCGGATATCTTTTTGAAGGATCAAAATTTTCTGGTAGATAAAGTACACCACTTGCCGGTTTGCCATTCAGCGCTTTCCAGCGATATAATGAAGCACTTCCCCACCAATACTCTTTCTGTTGGGGATTTAAAGTGGTCAACTTTCGTGAAGGAGTTGCAGTCTCCCAATTCCACACATGTAGATCTGGCGATTGATCAAAACGCTCCTTCGTGAATAATAATGCGGATGTATTTTTTGACTTTATAGGCAGCCCATACGCAAATGCACCAGCCTCCCGATATTTCCAACTTAGTTGACCATTAATCAAAGAAGCAATTGCCATACCG
>CAINBK010000089.1:0-1709 GCA_903846615.1 uncultured Bacteroidota bacterium | reverse complement strand
TCAGTAACTTTTTTAATCTTTATTTTACCTTGATCATTCGCTTTCACAATCGACTCCATCAGCTGGGTGGTGGTAACCCCATACGGCACACTCCGAATTGCCAATGTCTTTTTGTCCAACTCTTCTATATGTGCACGAACTTTAACGCGACCTCCGCGTTTACCTTGCTCATAGTCTGTACTATCAAGCATACCGCCGGTCTGAAAATCCGGGTACAGTTCAAAACGTTTTCCGCGTAGATACTTCACTGCGGCGTCAATCAGTTCATTGAAATTATGAGGTAGTATTTTTGTAGAAAGTCCAACAGCAATCCCCTCCGCCCCTTGCGCAAGTAGCAAGGGGAACTTCATAGGAAGCGTTACTGGTTCATTTTTACGACCATCATAACTTAATTGCCATTCTGTAGTCTTAGGATTAAAGGCGACGTCTAGAGCAAATTTACTGGGACGCGCTTCAATATAACGTGAAGCGGCCGCATCATCTCCTGTTCGCACATCCCCCCAATTTCCTTGTGTATCGATTAATAAATCTTTCTGGCCCAGATTAACCAATGCATCACCAATACTAGCATCACCATGTGGATGATACTGCATTGCTTGACCAATAATATTAGCCACCTTATTAAATCGCCCATCATCCATCTCCTTCATCGCATGAAGAATCCTTCGCTGAACTGGCTTTAATCCATCTTCGATTGCAGGAACAGCGCGTTCCAATATAACATAGGAAGCATATTCCAAAAACCAACTCTTATACTGCCCAAGTATAGTGTTCTCCTTGGCAGCATCCACAGATAATATTTTATTTTTAGCTCCAGACATGTATTACAAATTTAATGATCCAGCTCCGCTGATGCACTATTATCTCCACTCCATAATCGTATATCCAACTCTTTCCACCCTTTTTCCCATTTACCATTAGCCTCAATAGCCCCTTCTTCAATAAGCTGAGACAATCGATACTGGAGAAAAACATCTCCTGTTTTAACTTTCATTTTAGATTGCATCAGCGTTATTACTCGCAAGGCACGCTGCCATTCTTTGGTTAGCAAGCGTTTCAATTCGGGATCAAAATAACTGAAGTCTTTCCCCAATAATTTTTTACCCCCCTCCAAAATTCTCACCCCTGCATTTTCAGCCATTAAACGGCTCCATTCGTCAGGATCAATCTCAAATTCGCTAGCGGTAACAGGCCGGGCAAGCTTTTTAGCCTTCAAAAATTCTCGAGGGGGTATTTCCTCAAGCCAGGTAGGATAAAACAGTTGGCCTTTTTCATTAATAAACGGAAGGTTATTGAAATAAAGAATCTGAATACGACCTTGCCAATTTTTAAGCTGTGAAATCAACCAATAATAACCGGATACATCATGTTGATTCTGTGCCATCCAGATCCAACATTCGGCTTCAGTATTGAGGTCAAGCCATTCCTGAATAGCTGTCACAACTTTTGGATCGTCAACCAGGGGTGAAGCTGGTATACTACCATAAGCAGTTTTCTTGAAACAAGATTTCCACCAATTTAAACGCCCTTCCTGACCATCTAAGCTATCCAAAGCTTGTATGGGGCCTACAGCATAATCATCTCTGATCAATTGAATAGGTCCCTCGAGCGTAGCATCCAATTGCTGCACTTCTTTCAAGCGTTCAATATCGGGTTCGTTAAACAAAATATGTAGCATGAATAAATTATTTATGGGGCTGAATTAAATA
>CAINBK010000088.1:0-2278 GCA_903846615.1 uncultured Bacteroidota bacterium | reverse complement strand
TGATACCCTACCTGGCGGCAGGAAAGACTCTATATCCTTGTTTTCAAGTAAATGGGCGAGTACCTATGATATCACGTATAACTACAAAGAGTTTGCATTATGTAATAATAGCAAGAGCTATGAAGTGGTAACAGAAATATTTGACTGGTGTACAGGTACGAGAGAGAAAGATACCCTGATTATAAGGATTATGGATCAAACGGCACCTGTATTTGCAGCTTATAATGCCAATGCATTAGGAGGTACCATCAGAGGAAGAGCCTTGAATGACTCAATTATCATACCGATAGGCGTGAGTGATTGTACTGCGAGTCTGCGATTACCAGCTAAAAGTGGATCAAGAACAAACTTAAGAGATTTATCTTCATTGTTCAACTGGGGTGTATATGACAAATGCTCAGGAGGCAACACGACGACCGACCGCAATGGCACGGGCGTGACGTTGAACTATAAGTTTGAATCGAGGGATGTATGGAATGACCGTTTTTTCACAGACAGAGGTGATTATACGTCGGTGAATTATACTATGGCGGAGATGAACGGGGGTTTAGTGGCCTTAGGGATACCTATTGGCGAACATCGCATGATTATAGAGGCTTGGGATGGATGTAATAATGAGATTAAGGATACCCTATATTTTGATGTACAGGACAAGACGGCGCCAGTGATGATATGCAAAGATCAGGTGAATGTATCCGTGACGTCGAATTCTTCAGGTAACTACTATTTGAGAAATAGCGAAAGTGACAGAAATCTGTTAAAGGATCAAAATGCACGGGTATGGTTAAAAGAGGTGGATAAGGGAAGTAGAGATAATTGTACGCTGGATTCTATGTATGTAAGAAGAAGGATCGACTGGGCAACCTGTTCACCCTACTTAGTTTGGAATATGGACTATGATATTTTTGGCAACAATAATGGAGAAGTTGATATTAATGACTTTCCTGAAATTACTGGATCAACCCTCAGATACACGCCAAAATACATGCAGTATATTGAGGTATTCTGCTGTGATGGAGCGTCAGGTTCACAGGTGATGTACGAATTATGGGGTGCTGATTTAGTTCAGGGAATATTAGGCAACAGCGATAATAATGCACCTGCGGGTCGTAACTGGAGTTTCTGCTGGGGTAATATCCAGGTGGAAGACAAGACTGCACCGGTTGCCAATGCACCTAATTTGAGCAAACCTTATAATGCTAGCGCAACTAATTGGGTTGAATGTACAAATAAGGAAGTAATTGGTACTTCTTCTTCAAATGAAGATGGAATTATTAGAGATGAAGCTAAATCTAACCAGTTATTCGGATATCCTGATATTTATGGTTTAGAGTGCAAAGGTTCTGTTAAATACGAAATTACTAAAAATTTAGTTTGTGACACAGGTACCATCACACGTAAATGGACGGTTACAAAGCCAATCGGAGATGGAAACATCACTGTATTACCGGCTATAACTCAAACTATCTATGTACGTGCAAACCATAACTTCTCTATCACAGTACCAGTTGACCAAACAGCTACTTGTGCTGCAAAAAATGGTACTGATTTGATTTTAGACGAGGCAGGTTGTGACTTACTGGCAGTTAGCTATAGCGAAGCAAAGTATGACGCAGCCCCTGGAGATAATTTCTGTTATAAGATTTACAGAACAGCAACGGTTATCAACTGGTGTATGGTTCCAAATCACTTGAGTTGTGCGAATGCTGATCCAGCTGCTTATGCGGTAACCATTCCAAGAAATACAGGAACTGCTGCTGTTAAATATACTTTTGCGTTAACTGCCGGAGCGAACACTACAACTAGAAGTGTTACGAGTGCACTTGATAACTCTACAGCTGCCAATAGTGTAAGTGTATCTAAAGATGGTGCAACAGCTACAAGTCTTGCATCTGGTGGATTTGTTGTACCTGCTACAGGAGGTTGTTTTTCTAAAGCTGGCTTTGCTTACAAATATACTCAGGTAATTAAAGTTACTGATAACGTTAAGCCAGATGTTGCTTCTGGAACTGCATGGACTCCTGCTCCTGCTAATACAGTTGCAAAAACTGCAGCCGATGGTTTTATTAACTGGAATGCAACGAAGAATTCATTCAGCATTGCTGGAAAATCTACTGCATCGAATAGCTGTAAAGCTAATATTAAATTGTCTTTTGCTGCAAGTGATCTTTGTGCTACTAACGATTTAGAGTTAGAGAATACGGAATTACTTGAAAGGGGTAAAGATGTAAATACAAAAGGAGGAACTGTAGTAACACGTACAGCTGCTTCAACTACG
>CAINBK010000087.1:0-7316 GCA_903846615.1 uncultured Bacteroidota bacterium | reverse complement strand
GGGGAATTCCATTTAAACGCAATAGCTTTCAACAAACAGAAGCAGATCTACAAGCCACTTACTTTATTGGAAAACTAAAGGTGCGACAAAGCAACAACTTACTTTTTGCAGATGGTGTGAGCTTCAGGCCTTTTTCACAAGATCGGATTCCAAGACCTATTCACCGCATCACACATCAAACCAGTATTCAACAAAATCTAGGCAATAGAGCAGAATTCAAGTTACTCGCTCGTTATAATCAAGATAGATTTCAACAGGAATTTTCGGTTCGTAACAATGGGGTAACCATTGACTCCTATGGCCGGGAATTAAATAATGAATTGAATATTCAGCCTACCCTTTTCATTCGACTTTCTGAAAAAACACGATTGTATACAAAAGGATACCTAACTAGTTTTAATGGCGATCAAAAACTACGCTTTGTACAAAAGCCTGACAGTAGTTATTTAGATCGTTTTGAACAGCGGTTGTTCCGTATCGAAGAACAAATAGATATAAAAGGAAAGAACAACAACATCACAGCAGGCATAGGATTTCAAGCAGAACAAGCCAATTCAACCCGGTATGATGCACTAGCCAATCAAAAACAAAATAATGTCAGTTATATTTTTGCGCAATGGGAATTAAAAGCTGGTGAAAAATGGATTAGCATATTGGGGGCAAGATATGATCATCATACTTTATTTACAGGAGCCCTAACTCCAAAATGGTCTTTCCGATATCAGATTAAATCCAACTTATCATTCACTGCTTCGATTGGGCAAGGTTTCAAAGCTCCTGATTTCAGACAACTCTATTTAAACTTTACAAATAATGCAGCGGGAGGATATTCTGTATATGGCACACAAGATGCGATCCGAGTGATCAATGAACTAAACAGAGTAGGACAAATCGCAGAACTAAAACCCGATTTCACAAAACTAACTTCACTTCGACCAGAACATTCTACTGGGATTAACGTGAGTATGCAGTATAATCCCACCGCATTAATCACTACACAGCTCTCACTATTTAGAAATGATATTCAATCCCTAATTGACGTTCGGCAAGTGGCCAACAGAATTGATGGCTCGCAACTGTTCAGTTACCTTAACGTAAATCGCGCCTTTACACAAGGACTGGAAACATCTTTTCAGTGGCAAGTCCACAAGAACTGGTCCATCAACAGTGGCTATCAACTTTTAGTGACAGGCGACAAAGAGGAATGGGAACGTATCAGACAGGGAAAAGAATATGTTCGAGAAAATAATGGTAGTAGCCGGGTGATGAACAAATCAGATTATATCGGATTAGCCAATAGAAGTAAACATCAAGGACAACTCAAGATTAAATACGAGGATACTAAAGACCGTTATGTATTTATGCGCTTGCTTTATCGGAGTCGCTGGACAGTGGCGAATAGCAATGGTAATGGAGTACATGATATCCAGGATGAGTATGCCAATGGCTTTGTGCAAGTTCATGTTGCCGGCGGCCTTCCTATAAATAAAATTATTTCGTTTCAAGCTGGTATCGACAACTTATTAAACTATCAAGATATTTTTTATCTGCCTAATCTGATAGGGAGAACTGTATTTCTGACCATCCGAGTAAAAATAAATCATCCTTAAATAAAACACGTATGAGAATCATCCTTCTTGCTATGGTTGTATTGCTAAGCATTACTTCCTGTGAAAAAGACAAGCTGCCAAAAACGGTCGATCAAAGAGCGTATGCCATTGAAACAATTGGCAAGATCACCACTGTAAAAAATCTGCCTGCCGATACAATCATTGGTACCAACTCTATAGGTCAGCCTGTTGGCGCAGGACGTTATAGTTTTTTTAGTTTGGAAACTGGACAATGGATTTCCAATGCAGATTCAAGCTCTACTCGCTGGGATCTTGCTTTTGCTGGAACCATTATTCGCATTAATAATGCCACCAGTGGTCCGGGCACAGGTGGTGCATTTGTATTTAATGGTACGTTTGAGTCGTTACAAACTATTCCTACCGATTCTGTATTTCGTATCGATAGTCATCCCGTATCCTATGCGATACCTCGTGGTTCAGGTCGTGCCTGGTATACCTATGACGGCCCCACAAATCTGCTAACTGCAATTCCTGGTCGAACTTTAGTAATCCGTACGGCAACAGGAAAATTTGCCAAAGTTGAAATACTCAATTATTACAGAGGTGGACAAACTCCGTCGGCTACAGCGGCAGACAGTATTAAAACACGTGATCAGCGGTTTTTACACTTCCGATATACGTATCAAGGAAATGGTACAAGTCAGTTCTAAATAAATAAACGGGAGTAAGGGCGAACGAACTACAATTTCTCTCTTACTCCCATATTGCTTCTTCCTTTGTCAGCAACCAAACAGCATATTGGGGTCCATAGTGTGCATCAACGGCACCACGACGGATCTTTAAAGTAGGTGTGAAAAAACCATTGGCAATAGTCCACTCATCGCGGACAATTATAAGCTTAGCTATTTGTTCGTGATACTCCAAACCTTGATTAACCTGCTGTCGAATCGAGGAAAGCATTACTTGCAATTGATCACGATCACCTCCGGCTTCTGGAGAAAGCATACACAATGCAAGTGCATGTGATTCCCCCGAACCCACCACACAAGCTTGACTGATAATGGAATGCTCCAGTAATTTTTTTTCAATAGGCGCAGGCGCCACATACTTTCCCTTGCTAGTTTTGAACAAATCTTTAATGCGCCCAGTGATGGTAAGATAACCATCCTGATCGAGTCGACCTTCATCCCCCGTTTTTAAAAACCCATTTTCAAAACAAGCTGCACTCATTTCTGGCTCCTTGTAATAACCAAGCATATTGGCGGGACTTTTTACCAGTACTTCATTATCCGCACCCAAAAAGAGTTCAACTCCTTTGTAAGATTGACCAACGGTACCAAAACGAGCACTTGGTTTTCGGTTAATTGTGGCTAGAGCCATATTCTCTGTCATACCATAGGCCTCTTGAATAACTATGCCCAATTTTGAAAACCAAATCGGCAAAGAGGGATGCAAGGGTGATGCGCCAGAAAGTGCATATTTCACGCGCGATAACCCCAGTTTCTTTCGCATTAGTTTTTTTAGAAATCCACCGAGCAAAGGAATATTAAATAAAATATCTAGTCGCTGCTGAGGAATTTTTTTGAGAATTTCTTCGCGGAATTTTTCCCATATCCGAGGTACGGCTAAAAATATTGTAGGTTGCGCTGCTGCAAGATCACGAGAAAATGTAGCTAACGATTCTGGAAAGTAAATAGTGCCGCCGGTAAATATGCCACAATACTCCACCACCATTCGTTCTGCAATATGACTAAGTGGTAAATAAGAGAAGAAAACTTCGTTATGCAAGTCTTCTCCCAATGCCTCCATTACTGTGAGCAGACTAAAGCTATGCGCAAAATGTGTGTGCATCACCCCCTTGGGATCGCCGGTAGTTCCAGATGTATATAAAATACAACTGAGTGCTTGAGGATCAGGAAGAACATCCGGCACTATGGCATTGGCATCTTTACTAAAATTATCCCAGTCTTCACAGTCAGACCAAGCCCAGTGAGGAAAATGGATGCATCGAACAGTCGAAGGTATACCTTGCTGAAGTGGTTCAAATGCATCCAGTTTACCTACAAACAGTACCTGACTTTCACTATGTGTCAAAATTTGCCGAAGTGTTGCAGCAGTTACGGTAGGATAAATAGGAACGGATACATGTCCGGCCATGGTAATGGCAAGATCTGCCATGATCCAGTGAGCGGAATTTTTTCCGATAATAGCAATTCGAGAACCCGCAGGTAAATTCAAGGCTGAAAGTGCACCAGCCATTTTCCGAATGGATATACCAGCCTGTTGCCAGGTATGTGACATAGCTTTTCCTGCAATAGGTTCGGAAAGAAATACTTGATTCGCTTTTCCTTTTTCAAAGCGATAAAACATTTCCAACAACGTAGGATAACTAGCGTGTGCTTTCATGCACGTTAAATTGATTTTTTAATTCTGCCATTCCCTTTGACGGTATTTTCCCTTGTATAGGTGCAAAAAATTGAAGGATTCGATCAAAATCGGCCGCTTCATTGGTGCCAGTGAAAAATGGTTCACTCAACACAATCCTTTTGTTACCAAAATCAAGTCCAATCATTACAATGGGTATCCCCGCCTTTTTTGCAATATGATAAAACCCTGTTCGCAAGCGATCTACTTTTTGACGAGTCCCTTCTGGAGAGAGTGCAATCATGATCTCTTCCTCTTTATTAAAAATATCTACTACCTGGTCTACCACATTATGCGTGCTAAATCGATCCACGGGAATGCCGCCGACCCAGCGAAAAAAGAATCCGAATGGGCCATCAAATAATTCTTTCTTACCCAGGAAACGGGCATTCTTTAATCGCAATAGACTACGGTAAGCCAATCCTACCGGAAAATCCATCCAATGAGTATGTGGACCTGCTATAATTACACATTTTTTAACCCCAGCAGGAAACTGAACCGTTGTGTTCCATCCTAAACTTCGAAATAAAATAGTCCAGAATAATCGTTGCACAAGTATGGCTTTGCAACAAGATAGGAATTTATGAGAATTTATTATTCAAGACTCTCTTTTAAAAAATAGATGTCGTGATTTACCTTTAGGTTACAATGAAAAAATCTTTACTACTCATTTCACTAGTTGCGATAGGGTGTACTATCACAACAACCCATGCACAAGTTCCCACTCCAGAGCAAGGGCGTGTAGTTCGTCACGAAAATTTCCCTTCTGCCCATGTAACGCCAAGACATGTGGACGTATGGTTGCCCGCGCAGTATACGCCGGAAAAAAAATATGCTGTGCTATATATGCAAGATGGTCAAATGCTTTTTGATAGTGCACTCACCTGGAACAAACAAGAATGGGGCGTGGATGAAACACTTACCATGCTAATGGAGGATAAGAAAATTAAAGATTGTATTGTGGTGGGAATTTGGAATGGAGGAAGAAGCCGGCATGCAGAGTACTTTCCGCAAAAACCATTTGAGTCACTTTCAAAATCACAACAAGAAGTTGTTTATAACGCCTACAGAAGTAATGGACAGTCTATATTTTTTGGTATCCCCATTATGTCGGATCACTACTTAGCATTTCTCACCCAAGAGTTAAAACCATTTATTGATAAAACGTACTCCACCAAAACAGATCGAAACAGTACATTTATTGCAGGTAGCAGTATGGGCGCTTTGATCTCACTGTATGCCATCTGCGAATATCCCGCTGTGTTTGGTGGCGCTGCTTGTTTGTCGACCCATTGGCCTGGTTTATTCACGATGGAAAACAACCCGGTACCTGCTGCCTTTTTTTCATACTTGAAGCAATCACTACCTTCTTCCAAAAACCACCGACTTTATTTTGACCATGGCACCGAAACCCTGGACTCAATGTATGCTTCCTTGCAAAAAAGTGTTGATCAAATTATGGAGAAAAGGGGGTATAAGGATAAACAATGGATTAGTCGCTCCTGGCCAGGTCAGGACCACTCCGAGCGCTCTTGGAGAAGTCGTTTTTCAGTGCCTGCTACCTTTTTATTGAAGAACTAACTATAGTTCTTGGTACATCGCCATTTTGGTGGGAACTTTGCAGTCCTCTTAAAATTTAAGTATTCTATGGATAAGCAAGTACCCAAGAGCGATGTCTCTTACAATGTGAACGACATCAGTAAATGTCCCTTTCACAATGGCACTCTGAAAACAGGTCATAGTGGAAGTGGTACCGGTAATCAAGACTGGTGGCCACATCAATTAAAGCTGAACATTCTACGCCAGCATTCGTCCCTAACCAATCCTATGGATGCTGATTTCGACTATAAAAAAGCATTTGAAAGTCTGGACTACAAGGCCCTGAAGAAAGACCTTGAAAAATTGATGACTGATTCACAAGAATGGTGGCCTGCTGATTTTGGTCACTATGGCCCTTTCTTTATTCGTATGACCTGGCATAGCGCAGGCACCTATAGAACTGCTGATGGAAGAGGTGGTGGTGGAATGGGTCAGCAGCGCTTTGCACCCTTGAATAGTTGGCCTGATAACACAAACCTTGATAAAGCAAGAAGATTATTATGGCCGATCAAACAGAAATACGGTAATAAAATTTCCTGGGCCGATTTAATGATTCTTGCAGGCAATGTTGCCTTGGAATCAATGGGATTCAAAACTTTTGGTTTCTCTGGAGGAAGAGCAGATGTATGGGAACCACAACAAGACGTGTATTGGGGTTCAGAAAAAAAATGGCTGGATGATCAGCGTTACACAGGTGATCGTGATTTAGAAAATCCTTTAGCTGCCGTGCAGATGGGATTGATTTATGTAAACCCTGAAGGTCCTAATGGAAATCCTGACCCCATTGCTGCGGCACGTGATATCCGTGAAACCTTTGCGCGTATGGCTATGAACGATGAAGAAACGGTGGCATTAATCGCTGGTGGACACACATTCGGTAAAGCACACGGTGCGGGTGATGCGGCATTACTTGGGGCAGAGCCCGAAGGAGCTTCTATCGAAGAACAAGGATTTGGTTGGACCAGTAAATTTAAAACGGGTAAAGGCGGTGATACCATCACCAGCGGCTTGGAAGTGACATGGACCAATACGCCAACCCAATGGAGCAATAATTATTTTGAAAATCTTTTCAAGTACGAATGGGAGTTAACGAAGAGCCCAGCTGGTGCTTATCAATGGGTAGCAAAAAATGCTGAGCAATCAATTCCGGATGCACATGATGGATCAAAAAAGCATTTACCGACTATGCTAACAACGGATCTTTCATTGCGCCTAGATCCAGCGTATGAAAAAATCTCCAGAAGATTTCTAAAAAACCCTGATCAGTTTGCGGATGCTTTTGCAAGAGCCTGGTTCAAATTAACACACCGCGATATGGGTCCTGTTACTCGTTATGTAGGACCAGAAGTTCCTGCTGAAGTATTGATTTGGCAAGACCCCATTCCTGCTGTTGATTATGCCCTCATCGATAAAAATGATGTTCAGGAATTAAAAAAATCAATTCTTAGTTCAGGCCTTAGTATTTCTTCTTTGGTTACAACTGCTTGGGCTGCCGCTTCCACGTTCCGCGGCTCTGATAAACGCGGTGGTGCCAATGGAGCTCGTATTCGTTTAGCTCCTCAGAAATATTGGGAGGTAAATAATCCTGCTCAACTGAGTACAGTGTTAAGTAAATTGGAATCCATTCAAGCTGAATTCAATCAGCGTGCAACGGGTGGTAAAAAAGTTTCTCTAGCTGATCTGATTGTATTGGGGGGGTGTGCCGCTATTGAGAAGGCAGCT
>CAINBK010000086.1:0-2952 GCA_903846615.1 uncultured Bacteroidota bacterium | reverse complement strand
TTATCAGATCCGCTACCTGTACTACTTGCAGTAGGAGGCGTTTTGAATTTTGTAGTAGTAAAGTTGATGGAAGAAGTCAATGTAAAGTTGTTTGTCAACTTTGCATTACCACCCACACCAAAAGTGTGACGTACTACATCGTTCTCAGGTGTAAATCCTTTATCGGTAAGCGTACTGAAGTTAGCGTTCATCGCTAAACCAGGGCCACCACCATTGATGTTGATACCCGTATTTGATACAAGTCCAGTACGGAAGAAGTTTTCAATAGAAGGATAAAATTTATAATCGTATTTAGCACCTCTTAACTCAGGAAAAGCACCATTCAATGCAGGTCTGTCATAAGGGTGAGGAAGACGCATGGGAGGATTAGTAAAGGCAATAGAAGACCAGTTACTAAAGAAGTTACCAACTGCATTATTAAAACCATTACCATACTTATCAGTGTACTCAGGTATGTTGGCCACCTCGTTGGTGAAAACAGACTGGCTAACTGTGATTTCAGTTTTCTTACGCTGACCACGAGAGACAGCTCCATTCTTAGTTGTGATTAACACAACCCCATTACGACCGAGTGAACCATACTGAGTGGTAGCACTAAGACCTTTTAGTACACTCACGCTCTCAATATTGTTAGGATCGATATCAAAGAAACGGCTACCCGTTTGGTTACCGTATAGGAATCCTCCTTGTGTATTAGTTGACCCATCAAAAGGAACTCCATCCACTACGAATAATGGCTGTGAGTTACCACTGATAGTAGATACACCACGGATGGTAATGTTGGTACCAGATCCAGAGATACCACTACTGTTCAAAATATTAACACCAGGTGCTTTACCCTGTAACAAACGCATGGGGTCACCCTCGGGGCGAAGCTCCAATTGTTTTTTATCTACAGAGGCAACAGCATATCCAAGCGCTTTTTTCTCACGCTTGATACCCAGTGAAGTAACCACAACCTCTGAAATAGTTTCAGAAGAAGCAGCAAGTGTTACTTTAGATGCATTAGAAGCAGCCACCTCAGTAGCAGCAAATCCAACACTTGAAATTACAAGCACAGTTCCACCGTTAGGAACGCTTAGGGTAAAACTACCGCTAGCATCCGTGGATGTACCATTCTTGCGATTGTTCTTTTGCACAACAGAGGCACCTACTACAGGTACTCCTTTGTCGTCAAGAACCTTACCGGTTACAGCCTGCTGAGCCATCAAAGAGGAGAAGCAGAACATAACGAGCGAAACGAGTAAGAGCAATTCTTTTCTCATTAGCAACTGATTTATTAAATTTTTGTTAATGCGTTCTAACGCAATATACCATCACAAGGGCAGTAAAATGCACTAGAAAGCTGCTTACGAACTTAACAAAATGTTCACATTTACCCCAAAAAATATTTTTTAAGATAGAATATAAATAATCAAGGGATTGATTATCAATATGTAAGAGCTAGGAGTGTGATTCGAATACTTCCGCCATTTGATCCCTATCAAAAAAACCCTCATTTGCTGAAAGAAAAACGGTGGCCACCCCATTGCCTATAAAATTTGTGATAGCTCTGGCTTCAGACATAAAACGATCAACACCCAATAATAAAGCCAAGCCCTCAACGGGTATTACTTTGACTGCGCTGAGCGTGGAGGCAAGAATGATAAAACCACTACCCGTAACGCCTGCCGCACCCTTTGAGGTAACCATTAAAACACCAAAGATGGTGGCAACCTGACCAAAAGTTAAGTCAACATTAAAAACCTGAGCCAAAAAAATGATGGCCATGGAGAGATAAATAGATGTTCCATCCAAATTGAAAGAGTAACCAGTAGGCACTACTAAACCAACTACCGAACGATGACAACCCATCCTTTCTAATTTATTCATTAGGGAGGGAAGCGCTGCTTCAGAGGAGGAAGTGCCTAGAACAATCAAAAGTTCGTCCCTGAGATAACGCAAAAACTTCCAGATACTTACTTTATAGTAGCGTAATATGGCGCCTAATACAAATACTATAAAAAGAAACATAGTTATGTAAACGCATAACATCAATTTACCCAGTGGCAGCAATGCCGCAAGACCATATTTCCCAATGGTGAATGCCATACCCCCGAAGGCACCGATCGGTGAAAATTTCATTATCCACCCCAGCGCCTTAAAGAGATATCCTGCTACCCATTGCACTTTTTCCAACACAACAGCTTTGTAGCTGGAGCGATTTAAGAAAAGCCCAAGAAGAATAGATAGTATCAAAAATTGAATGGTAGAATTTTCTCTAAAAAATGAAAGCAGCGATATGCCTCCACTTTTTTGAAAAGAAGTAACCGATGAAGAGTTAATACCCGTTGTTACAATTCCAGCTCCTGGTTGTAGCAGATACGCTACTACTACACCTATTAATAAAGCGATAGTAGTTACTACTTCAAAGTAAAGGATGGCTTTACCTCCTATCCTACCAACACGTTTTAAGTTATCCATTCCACAAATACCCGAAACAATAGTTACAACAATGATAGGGTTAATAAAGAGCTTAACTAACTCAATAAAATATTTGCCCAGCGGTTGCATGGCAACGGCAGTAGTGGGAGAATAATGACCTAAAACAACTCCGGACAAAATAGCAAGCAGGACCCAAAAGGTGAGGTTCTTTCTAAGATGCTTCAAGGTAATTACTGTGCTTGATTAATAATACTATTGACCACCTGGTTACACAAAACAATCTCCTCTTTGCTTACTTGCATGATTCGAAAAGTTTCACCGTCCTTATCGAAATAGTTATAAACAGTTGGCAAATTGGGAGGTAATTTTCCTGTAATCGCTTTAACAAAACTTAAGGCAACCAAAAAAGTACCCAGCGGGCTGGGGTGTGATCCGTCCGAATGATAAAGTACTGCTTGAGGAGACCTCTTCATCAAGTCCTGCCAACAATCCCCAACACTAATTCTGGAAGCGCCACACTGTTTTGCT
>CAINBK010000085.1:0-5432 GCA_903846615.1 uncultured Bacteroidota bacterium | reverse complement strand
TGCAGTATATGCAAGGCGCCATAAAATCGGTTTTTTAAACTTGAGTGATGCGATTGCTCCTGGACTTATGCTTGCATACGGTATTGGAAGAATGGGGTGTCAGCTTGCTGGAGATGGAGACTGGGGCGTTGTGAGCGAACTTGCTTCAAAGCCTTTTTTCCTTCCGGATTGGGCCTGGTCTTATACCTATCCGAATAATGTAATTGAAGCAGGCGTTCCAATCCAAGGCTGTTCAGGCCCTTACTGTAATGTTTTACCGCAAGGGGTATATCCTACTCCTTTGTATGAATCTATTGTTTCGATTTTTCTTTCCCTTGTTTTGTTTTATAGCAAAAGGCACATTAAAATTAGTGGAATTATATTTTCTATATATTTAATATTCAATGGATTAGAGCGTTTTGCTGTAGAAAAAATAAGGGTAAATAATCGACTCGATTTATTAGGCTTTCATCCTACTCAGGCTGAAGTGATCTCTACCTTGCTTTGTTTAACTGGAATTGCGCTACTTTTTTATTTGGTTAAGCGACATAAAACTTCTGTAGAATCCTGAGAGTCATAAGAGAAACCTCTGTTTATTTTCGTAACTTTGCACACGTTCGGAGGGGATTTTTCGTTCTTCCCGCCTACCACCTTTAAATTTTCTAGTACATGCGGCAGCTCAAGATTGCTACCCAAATTACAAACAGAGACTCACAAGCAGTAGAGAAATACTTGCAGGAAATTTCAAAAATTTCCATGATTACTCCTGAGGAGGAAACTACGCTTGCGCAACGAATCAAAATGTTCAATAGAAATCCTATTGATTCACAGCGAGCATTGGATAAACTCGTGCAAGCGAACCTTCGATTTGTTGTTTCAGTTGCAAAACAATATCAACATCAGGGTTTGTCCTTGAGTGATCTTATTAATGAAGGTAATTTGGGTTTAATTAAAGCTGCACAACGTTTTGATGAAACCAAGGGTTTCAAGTTTATATCTTACGCGGTGTGGTGGATTCGTCAATCGATCTTACAAGCTTTAGCTGAGCAAGGTCGTTTGGTTCGTTTGCCTCAAAATAAAATTGGAACTTATAACAAGGCTAACAAAGCTTATATGGCCTTTGAGCAGGAGCATGAGCGTGAGCCTTCAACGGAGGAATTGGCCGAACTCTTGGAAATGAGTGAGACGGAAATCAATAATATTTTTCAAAGTAACACTCGTCATACCTCACTCGATGCCCCTGTACATGAAGCAGAGGATGTAGCCATGGGTGATTTATTAGAAGGAAGTGACGATACGGACGATGAGGTTATGAAAGATTCACTTCGAAATGAAATTCGAAGAGTGCTAAAATCACTATCTCCCCGTGAAGCTGAGATCGTAAATGCCTATTTTGGTTTAGATGGAGAAAATGGCGTCACTATTGAACAGATTGGTCAGAAATATGATCTTACAAAAGAGCGTATTCGCCAAATCAAAGAAAGAGCTATAAAGCGTTTGCAGAAAGCTCGTTACAGTAGTGCACTAAAAGCTTATTTGGGTTAAGCAATTTCAATGCGCTTCCTTTTTATTGTTGTATTGATTTCTCAGCTGTTTCTCTCTTGTGAACGAGAAATCACTTTTCAACTTGATCAGCCTGCCTCTAAATTAGTGGTGGAGGCTTTTATTGAAAATGGAGAACCCCCCATGGTTTTTCTTACTTCAAGTATTGGTTATTACGCTTCAGTTAACTTGCCAATTTTAAATGAAAGCCTTGTAAAAGATGCGGAAGTTTCTATTGAACATGCGGGTAGCCGTTATGTGTTAAAGGGCTATGCAGGTATTGGGCCTGCAAGTTTACTGGGGTATTACTATACGGTTGATTCAATTGCACAGCAGCCGATCCTCAAAGGGGTTTTACGTGGAAGCTATGCCTTGAAAATTCGTTGGAAAGGGGAGTCTTATCAAGCTATTACTAGTATTCCTGATACAACACGATCTATAGATTCAATTTTTTGGAAATCACCTCCGCCGGGTAATCCCCCTGGCAAAGTTGCCGTATATGTTAGAGCCAAGGATCGACCTGGTTTTGGAGATTATATTCGGTACTTTACAAAGCAAAATAATGGCCCTTTTCTTCCGGGGTTAAATTCAGTTTTTGATGACCAAATCATAGACGGTACCTCCTATGAAGTACAAATTGACCGAGGGGTATTAAGAACGGGTGAGTTGGAAGAGGGGTACTCTTTATTTAACAAGGGAGATACTGTACAGTTAAAACTTTGCACCATAGACAAAGCAACTTTTGATTTTTGGCGTACCACAGAATTCAATTTTGCAAGTGTCGGCAATCCATTTTCTTCACCTACTCGTGTGCTTTCTAACCTATCGAACGGCGCATTAGGTTATTTTGGCGGCTATGCAGTGCAGTATCGCAGGCTTTTAATTCCACGTTAATAACGCTCTTCTTATTACTCTTTCCGCGTAATTTAGCGCAAGTTAAATTCTCTTTATAAGTGTAATCAAATGGAAACAATCGAAACTGTTCAATGTCTGATTATTGGCTCTGGCCCAGCCGGGTATACCGCAGCAATTTATGCAAGCCGTGCAGGCTTAAATCCGGTTTTATATCAAGGAATACAGCCGGGTGGGCAACTTACAATCACCACTGAAGTGGAAAATTATCCGGGTTATCCGGAGGGAATTCAGGGACCTGACATGATGGTAAATTTTGAGAAACAGGCAGCTCGAATGGGAGCTGATATCCGGTATGGCATGGCAACCAAGGTTGATTTTTCAGGCTCTATTCACAAAGTCCAAATAGATGAGGATAAGTGGATTGCTGCACATGCTGTAATTATATCGACGGGTGCATCTGCCAAGTGGCTTGGATTGGAGAGTGAACAGCGTTTAAACGGATTTGGCGTAAGTGCTTGTGCGGTTTGTGATGGTTTCTTTTTCAAAGGCAAAGTGGTGGCAATTGTTGGAGCTGGGGATACGGCAGCGGAGGAAGCTTTATATCTGTCAAAAATTTGCTCTCATGTGCATATGGTTGTAAGAAGAGAAGAAATGCGTGCCAGTAAGGTTATGCAGGAGCGAGTGAAAAACACACCAAATATTACTATACATTGGAATGCTGAGACAGAGGAGATATTAGGCGATAAAAAAGTAGAAGGTGTTCGCCTTATTAATAATAAAACAAAAGATCGAACAGAAATTGCTGTTAGCGCTTTTTTTGTAGCCATTGGGCACTCACCGAATTCTGATATTTTTAAGGACTGGATTACAATGGATAGTACTGGTTATATTTTGACAACTCCAGGTACTAGTCGTACTAATGTAGAGGGAGTTTTTGCAGCAGGGGATGTTCAGGATAAAACCTATAGGCAAGCTGTTACGGCAGCAGGAAGTGGCTGTATGGCTGCCCTGGATGCTGAACGTTATTTAGGTGCGTTAGGAGCGCATTAAATTTTTCTCATGGGAAAAAGGATGATGCAGGTTAAATTAGAGCAGGTTGCTTTTTACGCCTACCATGGTCTTTATCCCGTTGAAGTAAAAACGGGCGGACAATTCCTAGTGAATTTGTCTGTTTCGTACCCAATCCATATCCAAGTAGATTCGAGTATATTTTCACTTCCCGAATCTGTTGATTATGTAAGTCTCTATCAAATTGTAAAAGAGCGGATGTCAAAGCCAACTCCTTTGTTGGAAACCGTAGTAATGGATATTGTATCAGCTATTCGTTCTTCTTTTTCGCAATTAACCTGTATTGACATTGAACTGGTAAAAATTAATCCTCCCATTCCAGGTTTTCAAGGCAATACTTCTGTTCAGTATCGGTGGGAAATTTAGATTTGTTTATCCTTCCATCGATTGCTTCGTAAATAAAATATAGAAGGGATTAGCAAGCAAAGCCAGTAAACCCACTCACTCATCCATCCCGTAGTCAGGGAGAGCTGAAAATATTCAAGTGTCAAGTAGATATAGAGGCAATAGCTAACAGTAGCACCCACTTCAATCATAAAGGTGATACGTGTATTACCGGAGGCCGTAACGGTATTCAAAAACACGGTAGCTATGCAGGATATTAGCAAAGCAACAGTTACGACTCTTAAAATGGGTATGCCTGCTTCGACAAATTCCGGGCCTTGTCCAAACATTGATAAAAAAGTAGAAGGGAACAAGTTTAGTAGCAGCACCACCGCAAAGACTGTAGAAAAGCTAAGCCAAATGATTTTTTTTATAAGTGTCCATACTTCCTCCTGACGGCCTTGCCCGATTATATTGCTTACCATAGAATTTGCTGTAGAAGCGAATGCCCAGCAGAAACATCCAAATACCCCAAATATATTGCGCATCACATTGGAGACTTTCAGCGCCAAATTTCCTTGATGTTCTACGAGTAAAAAGAAATATTGCCAGCTAATTATACTGATGGCATGCTGAAACATTAATGGAGATGCTATAGTTAGAATGGATCGCTGAATTTTGGTATCCCAGCTTACCTTGGCAAAAAGACTGAATTGTTTGGTGATTCCCTTGCGACTGATGACCCAGTAGATAACCAGCATCCCAATTGCCTCGGCTAGAATTGATGCGATTGCTGCACCGTTAAATCCTAATGCTGGAATTCCTGCGTACCCAAAAATCAATATATAATCCAATAATACATTGGAGCTGGCCTCTGCAATAGTACCCGCTACTAAATAGCGGGATTGATTGGTGCCAACCAATAAGGCATTTCTTAATTGATATATATATAGAAAGGGGAGTCCCCAAATCCTAATTTGTATAAATTCAATCGCTTTAGCCAAATTGGTGGGATCCTTAATTAGCATTCCAAATACTATAGGTGTCAGAGAATAGGTTAGTATAATTCCTGTTAATGCAAGTAATAAGCCAATTAAAATTCCTTGTCCAAATAATTTACCAACCTCATCCGGTCTGTTTTCTCCAGCTCTTCTTGCGATTAACGTCTGAAGTCCATTATTTAAGCCATAACCAATTGCGGCAAATATTAGATAATAAACACCAGTAATACCCGCAACTGCCAGCGCAATGGAGTCTTGTTCAAAATGTCCAAGAAATATGTTATTAATAACAAAGTTTAACTGTGGAATTAAAATGGCCATACTAATGGGAAGTGCCATTTTTAATATCGACTTATTGCTGATCTCAACCTGTAAGGGGGGAGATGATTTATTTATCATGTCTAAGCAAACCTACAATTATTTAATTTTAAGTAACATTGCACACCTGAATTCAATTTGTGAACCCCTTTTTTTCATATGAAGCGGCAGACCAGACTGCTGATAAATTGACACTCTCCTTATTGGTTAGTCAACAAGTAGCCGCCTATTTGTGGATCGATTCTGTTACTCAAAAAGCGAATAAAGGTGCTTTTTTTCAGCTGGATAATTGGGATTCCGAAACTTATATTGATCAATTTTTGGACATCTGTGTTAGGGATGTTG
>CAINBK010000084.1:0-3067 GCA_903846615.1 uncultured Bacteroidota bacterium | reverse complement strand
TCTTTTGCCACCCATAATGAGGATCCCGCCAATCGTATCAAAGAATTTAGGCAATTGATTCAGACGTTACATCAGCGCGGGATTCGTGTTGTCATGGATGTTGTTTATAATCACACGGCACAAACCGAAAATGCAGCTTTTGAGCAAATTGTCCCTGGTTATTATTACCGTAAAAACAGTAAGGGTGAATTCTCCAATGCTTCTGCTTGTGGGAATGAAACCGCTAGTGAACGTCCCATGTTCAGGCAATTTATGTTGCAGTCGTTGCTGCATTGGGTTAAGGAGTATCACATCGATGGCTTTCGGTTTGATTTAATGGGAATTCATGATATCAGCACTATGAATTTCTTGGCAGATTCATTGAGAAAAATAAATCCAGGAATTTTGTTGTATGGGGAAGGATGGACGGCTGGATCCTCTCCTTTGCCGGATAGTACACGCGCGCTTAAACAAAATGTTACTAAGCTTTCAGGAATAGCGGTTTTTGGTGACGAATTCAGAGATGGGTTGAAGGGTAGTGTTTTTGATCTTTCTGCAGTAGGTTGGCTTGGGGGGAATACTCAACAATTAAACTCCGTGTTATTTGGTCTAGTGGGAGGTATAAAACATCCTAACATAGATTACCAACAAGTGAATTATTCTAAAGGCCCACTATCGACAGAACCTCGTCAGTTAATTGCTTATGCAGATTGCCATGACAATCACACTTTATGGGATCGACTAAGCCAGACGCATGCTAATCTGCCTGAATCTATTCGTATTAACATGCATAAGCAAGCTTTAACAGCTGTAATGCTCTCGCAAAGTCCTTCTTTTTTACAGGCTGGTACAGAGTTTCTTCGTACTAAGAATGGAATAGAAAATTCATTTGAATCCCCTGATAGTATTAATGCTATTGATTGGGATTTAAAATTTCATAACAGGGAAGTATACTACTTTGTAAAGAACCTAATTGACCTTAAAAAGACACATCCTGCTTTTCAACTTTCAGATCCGTCTAAACAAGTACGATTCAATGTTGACAGTACTCAAAAAGTAGTAGGATATTTTATAGATGCGCGAGCTACCAGTGATGTGTATGAGCAAATCCATGTATGGTTTAATACTTCTTCGCAGCATATTAAAGTAGATCAATCTGATTACTGGAAAGAAAATGGATGGAAATTGTTGATGGCTGACAATGTTTTCTTGAAAAAATTAAAGAGGATCAGTAATCTTTCTGCTGTGGAACTAGCCCCACATCAAACGCTAATTCTGGTTAAGTCGCGATAACTACTGGGCTTCTTTTACCAAGAGATTTTTTCTACCGATCCCAAGACCATTTAAGGTTTGGATGGCTGTTTTGGCATGGAGTGAGTTTTCCATCTCGACAAAACCAAATCCTTTGGTTCTTTTTGTTGCACGATCTCTGGCAATACTAACTGTTTTTACTGGACCATATTTCTCGAAAAACTCTTCAAGTTCAGCCTCATCCATGTCGGCTGGAAGACCAGCTACAAATAATTTCATAAAGCGGGTTATAGGATTGGTAAAATTAGGATATTGCAATACCTGTTGGTGTCATTTATTTGTAAAGATTTGAACCCCTGCTATCTTATGCAATGATTTTAATCAATATTCATAAAACATATTTATGAGACGTTATTTTTTGATTTTTCTTTTGGGGATTGCTCTTTTCACAATTGAACTATCTGCACAATATGCTCCAACGCAGAAACCGCCTTTGCATGGAAAACATTGGATGGCTATAACGGGTAAGCCTTTGGCTGCTACGGCCGGGTCCATGTTGTTCGAGCGCGGAGGGAATGCAGTGGATGCTGCATGTGCTATGCTTGCTGCTACCTGCACGATGTGGGATGTATTGAGTTGGGGTGGAGAAACGCAAGCATTGCTTTATCACCCCAAGTTAAAAAAAGTGATTGCCATCAATGCTATGGGAGTGGCTCCCTCAGGAGCTACAGTTTCTTTTTTTAAAGAGCAAGGATATGCCTTTCCTCCAGAATATGGACCGTTGTCCGCAACTACGCCCGGAACACCTGGAGGACTTTGTTATTTGTTGGCAAATTTTGGAACAAAGAGCCTTAAAGAGGTACTTGCTCCTGCCATGGAGCTAGCGGCTGGTTATCCTATTGAGGCACAAACAGCCAATAGTATCGAGAGGGCAAAAGAAAGAATTAAACAATGGAAATATAGTAGTGCTGTTTTATTGCCTCATTTTGGTGAAAAAAGAGAAGCGCCTTATCCAGGAGAAGTTTTTAAGCAACTTGATCTCTTAAAAACATTAACTAAACTGGTAGAGGCAGAAACATTGGCGTTGCGTACGGGAAAAAATCGAAAAGAAGCAATAATGGCTGCCTACGATCGGTTTTATAAAGGAGATATTGCTGTTGATTTTGTAAAAGGGGTGCAAGAACAAGGAGGATTAATAACAATGAACGATTTGGCAAATTGGCGACCAATCGAAGAGGAGCCTTTGAAGATTAATTACAAAGGTATTGATGTATATAAGTTATCACAGTGGACACAAGGACCCTCTTTATTACAGGCGCTTCGAATGCTGGAGGAAATCGATTTAAAGAAATTAGGGTATAACAGTCCACAATATATTCATACGCTATATCAAGTTTTGAACCTTTCATTTGCTGATCGAGACTTTTATTATGGAGATCCGTATAAACTGCCTGCTGAACCCATGGAGGGATTGCTTAGTAAAGCGTATGCCAAAAGCAGACTTACACAATTGGACTCGCTTAAGAATGATCCTGCGATAGGTCCCGGCGATCCATATCCTTATCAAGGGAGCGTAAATCCCTATAAACATTTGATTCAGCAATTAAGAGAATCTCAGGATTCGACTATTTTCCGCCAAGTGACTCCTGTACAAGATCAAACTTTGGCATTGAAAACTACTCCTGAACATTTATTAGACCAAGCATATCAAGATCGTTTATGGAGAGGTACAACTACAATAGAAGCAGCTGATAAAGAGGGTTGGTTTATTTCTATTACTCCAAGTGGAGGATGGATTCCTGCTGTTATCGCAGGAAATACAGGGGTAGGCCTTAGT
>CAINBK010000083.1:0-5693 GCA_903846615.1 uncultured Bacteroidota bacterium | reverse complement strand
GACCCTTCTCGCGTTCAGTGGTCCTTTTACAACTCCTGGAATACCAATTGTATTGTAGCCATCTTCTTGATTGGCGGTCTCGGGTACATAAGAAGCGGGAACCTGTGTAGTGGCATCAATTCCTTTGATCTTTCCTTTGCTATTTCTGTGAATAACCTGAAGACGACCACCTAACCCACTCATGGAGGGCTCTACCACACTTAATGCAAATGCAGCGGCCGTGATAGCATCGTATGCATTTCCTCCCTGTTTTAAAACGACTGCTCCTGCGGCAGCAGCTAAAGGATGTGCGCAGGCAACCATAGAATAGGCGCTGTCAATTTTTTGTTGAGCAAGCAAGCCAATATTGCATAGGAGGAGTAGAACAAGTAAGCTGTTTTTCATATTAGATGCTTGATAAGAAAATGTCTTTTGCAGGACACAAATTAGTTTTATTAGAACTGTGAACCTATGAATTTATTTTAAGATGTATATTCGTTCTTAAACTACCAAATCTCTTGCTTATGAAAAAAATCGCATCCAGGATTGGAGGCGCACTCCTGCTCGCAGCCAGCGTCTTTTTCTCACAGGTTGCTGATGCCCAAACCATACAGGTTTCAGGGAAAGTCTTATCAGCTAAAGAAAATCTTCCGCTTGAAAACGTTTCTGTTCGCCCTGCTGGCACACGTCAGGGTACTTCTACCAAAGCAGACGGTAGTTTCAAGATTGAAATCCAAAAAGGACAGTCACTTGAGTTCTCGAGCGTGAATATGCTCAGCAAAACAATTAAAGGGATTGATAATTCAACTTCAAGTTTGATGGTGATTTTGGAAGAATCAGATAATAATCTTTCGGAGGTTATGGTTGTGGCCTATGGCACTCAAAAGCGATCATCAATAACAGGAGCTGCTGCAACGGTCAAGCCTGCTGTTTTAGAAAATGCGCCAAGTACCTCCATACAAGAAAGTCTGCAAGGAAATGTTGCAGGTCTTCAGTCTCAAAATGGAAGTGGACAACCGGGATCAGTTCCTAATGTTCGTATAAGGGGAATCGGATCTATCAATGCCGGCGCTGCACCATTATATGTTATTGATGGTATTCCAGTAGTTAGCGGCGATATATCCGGAGGAAACTCCAATACCATTGCAGGGCTTAACCCTAATGATATCCAAAGTTTAACTGTTTTAAAAGACGCTTCTGCTACTTCCTTGTATGGATCACGTGCTGCGAACGGCGTTATTTTGATTACTACCAAGAACGGTAAACCTGGAAAAGCTAAAATCAACATTACTGTACAACAAGGTATGATCAATAATACCTTACGCGATGAACAAAAAACGCTGAATACAGATGAGTATATTCAGTATTTTAAAGAGGGTTGGATTAACGCGGGACGCAATCCTGCCGCTTACGATTCTGCATTGGTTGCTAATGGGGTTAGTCGTAGTGTAAATACAGATTGGTTTGATGTAGTGATGCGCCAGGGTAAATTCAGTCAGTACAATTTAAGTGCAAGTGGGGGTAATGATAAATCTACTTTCTATATGTCCGGAAGCTATTATAAGGCCGAAGCACCTATAAAGGGCGTGGACTATGATCGTGCAACTTACAGAGTAAATGCAAGCGCAGAATTGACCAACCGCTGGACAATTAAAGGTGGGTTTAGTGGAAATTTCCAACGTAATACTGATTTTCCTGGAGGATCATTTTTTGCTAATCCTACTCGTGCAATGTATCGTCTAGCACCTTGGTTACCTGTTTATAAAAGCGATGGTGTTAGTTGGGAGTTGGGTTACAATAGTGGGTATAATCCTGCAGCTGTTATTGCTACAACAAAACGGATTGCAAAGACATATAATATTGGCGCGAATGCGTCCACTAAATACCAATTATTAAAGGGATTAACCTACGAAGGAAGTTTTGCCCTTGATTTTAACCATGCCTATCGGACTATTTACAACGACCCCAGAGTGGGTAATGCATTTGTCGCAGTAGGTGGAAGTATCCAGAATTTTTCCCAGGACATTGTGAACTGGATTAGCACAAATATTCTCCGTTACAAATCCGAATTTGGGCGAGGTCACGAAATTGAGGCATTCGGTGGATATGAAGCGCAAAGTCGCTCTGATGTGGATATGACCGTGGTGGTAAATGGTATTGCGCCAGGCACTAGCACACCTGCTGGTGGTTCACAAATTGAAACGGCAACCGGTACTGGTACAATGAATACCATAGTAAGTAAGTTCATCAATGCTAATTATGGGTATGTAGATCGTTACTTCTTAACAGGGTCAGTGCGTCAGGATGCTTCTTCTCGATTTGCAAAAAACTACCAGTCTGAGATTTTCTGGTCAGTTGGTTTTGGATGGAATATTTCTAATGAGCCCTTCATGAAATCAAAGTGGATTAGTGAAATGAAGTTGCGGGGTAGTTACGGGTACACTGGAAATCAGGGTATAGATAATTTCGTTTCCCAAGGTTTGTATACCGCCGGTTCTGATTACAACCAAACTTCAGGTATTACGCTCAACCAATTAGCAAATGATAATCTGACCTGGGAAAAAAACATACCGTTAGATTTCGGAGTAGACTTTTCTCTATTTAAAGGAAGAGTGAGTGGAAATGTAGATTGGTACTCCCGTGTTTCCTCTGAGTTATTGATTAGTCAGTCTATTCCCAGTGTAAATGGGGTGACTAGTATTACAGTAAATAATGGTGCCATGAAGAACAGTGGTGTAGAGGTTGCACTTTCTACGGTGAACGTGGCCCCCAAAAAGCAAAAAGGATTCAAATGGGTTACGGATTTCAACTTCACCACTAATCGAAATGTTATTACAGATATTGATTCTCTGTTTTCAACCTCTGGCGATTATTATCGTCGGGTAGGGTTTGATTATTATACACATTACCAGCGAGCTTACGCAGGGGTTAACCCAGCAAATGGAGAAGCGCTTTGGTATACGACTGACCGCAAGGATTCTACCACTAACGTATTTACAACTGCGCTGCCTCGGATGGCTATGGGGAGTGCATTACCTAAATTCTTTGGGGGTATAACCAATAACTTCACTTATGGTGATTTTAAGTTAAGTTTTCAGTTGTATGTATTCTGGGGTAATCAGATTTATGATTCTTATGGGTACTTGCAAAAATCTGATGCGAATCTTGGATTTACTGATCAGAGCAATGGCTTAAGCAAATATGAATATCGTCGTCGTTGGACAAGACCAGGCGACATCACGGATGTACCTAAGCCGGTATTTCTCGGAACACAATCCTCAGCAGGTAGCTATGAAAGCAGCCGCTTTATTTATGATGGAAGTTATATCCGTCTTCGTGATATATCACTTACCTACACGGTACCCAAGCAATACTTAGCTAAGTCAAAAATTAGTTCAATGCGGGTATATGCGCGCGGACAGAATTTGTTCACTTATGTTAAAGACAAGCGATTTAACACAGACCCTGAGACAGACATAAGCGGAACGCTTAGTCAAAATCCGCCGATTTTCGGCACCATACTTTTTGGTCTCGACATTACCTTCTAATCAACTTAATTTAATATACCATGAAAAATAGTATTCTTCTTTTCCTTTCGCTGGTATTACTGGCGTCTTGTAAAAAAAGTTTTACCGATTTAAAGCCTCAACAAAGTGTATTCACCGAGGATGTATTCTCCAGTATGCCAACTGCCCGTGCTGCTGTAAATGGATTGTATTCACTCATGCAGTCTTACAGCTATTATGGAAGGGATGCTATGGTGATTCCAGAAGTGCTCTCTGATAATATGACACGAAGTGTTAAAACTGGTAATCGCTATACAGGAATGAACACGATGACTCATACGGCCACGGACGCAAATGTAAGCCGGATGTGGTCGCAGATCTATCGTGTTATTACCAATGCAAATGCAATCATTGCCAATGAAACTAAGCTGCAAGGGATTGCTACTTCACTTGAAACAGCCGAAGTAAAACAATTGGTAGGTGAGGCCTATGCTGTGCGTGCCATGGCTTATTTTGATCTGGCAAAGTTTTTTTCAAGACCACTTAATCACACTGCCGATGGAAGTCACTTGTGTGTTCCTTTGGTTTTAGCTCCCATTACAAATGTTACAGAGATTGTTTATCCTAAGCGAAATACAGCTGCAGAGGTTTACACACAAATTGACAAAGACATGCAGGAAGCGCTCAACCGTTTACCGGCTACTGGGGAAGTGATTGTCAACGGAACGGCCAATGCTGGTTTTTTCAAAATTCGCATGAATCGCTGGGGTGTATTGGCATTGCGGGCTCGTGTTGCAGTGTACAAAGAGGATTGGCCTACTGCAGTGACTGCTGCTTCAGCTGTTATTGCATCTAATCGTTACAGCCTTTTCCCTTACGCTACTTTATTCAGTAGTTTTCAGACTATCGGTAATGTTGAATCAATCTTTGAGGTTTCCAATAATGCCACCGATAATCCTGGTACAGATAGTTATTCCTATTTGTGTAGTCAGCAGGGTTATGGCGAATGTTTAGCTACCCGTCAATCAATGAATAGCAGAAGCACAGGAACTACCTTGTCTACGTTCAAGGGTCTATATGAAGCCTATACACCAACGGATGCCCGCCGTCGTTTTGTGGAATTAGGGAACCGAAATTCAATTGGTGGGGAAGTAAATGTGCCCCTTTGTTTAAAGTATACCAATATTTCTACCTATGCTGAAAATATCAAGGTTTTCAGACTTGCCGAGATGTATCTAAGCAGGGGAGAAGCATTAGCACGTATTGCGGTTCAAAACGGAGATGCGGCTGCGTTAAGTGCTTCTCTTACGGACATTAATTTGATTCGTCGCTCTCGCGATACAGCTTCCACCACGCGATTATTTGCATCTACATTAGGGGCACCTCCTACCGGGAGTATCACGGCTGCAGCCTATTTGGATAGTATAGTAGTGGAGCGTCGTAAGGAATTTGCATTGGAAGGTCAGCGTTTGTTTGATTTGAACCGTACAAAGACCAATTATGTAAAAATTAATTCGGCTGGTAATAGTACTTCTCGTTTAATTCAATATAGTAATACTACCAGTAGTTATTATTACAGGACAATTCTACCTGTTCCAATTTCACAGGTTCAAAACAATCCTAACATGGTTCAAAATGAAGGGTTTTAACTAGGCTCGGTTAATTAAAATCAATTTTGTGAAGTTGAGGAGTGGATATTTGCTATTGACTTGTTTTGTTTTGTTGCTTAGCTCTAACTCGCAAGCAAGATCAAGCCGTGACACTTTACGTGTGTTGTTTGTAGGAAATTCATATACGTACTACAATAACCTCATACAGATGGTATCGCTGATTTCTGATAGTCTCGATACAAAATTGATTTGCACAAAATCTACGGTAGGTGGAACAAACTTGGGAGAGCATTGGAACGAGCAAAAAGGATTAAAGTCAAAAACCTTGATTCAAAATGGCAGCTATGATATTGTAGTTTTTCATGACCATAGCATGCGTCCAATTGAAGCGCCAGATAGTTTGTTATATTACGGTGGGCTGCTCTGTGAACTAATCAAAAGTAAAAAAGCTAGACCCTTCATTTATAATACATGGTCACGAGAAAAAACGCCGGAAACGCAAGGAGCTATCAATAGCGCTTATTCGCGATTAGCAAAACAGTGTGGAGCTTCCAGAGTTAGTGTAGGTGATTGTTGGCAGGAGTTATTGAAAAGGTAG
>CAINBK010000082.1:0-2916 GCA_903846615.1 uncultured Bacteroidota bacterium | reverse complement strand
CGAATGACATCTTAGCCACAAGCGGGTGAGTGATGATCTGTGGAACTTCTGGATAAGTAGGGAGGTCTACACGAAGACCAACCGTAACTCGTAAATCTTTATTAACTGCAATTTCATCCTGACCATACAAGGAGTATTGTCCGAATTTAAAGGCAGAGAAAGCAGGAGCAAAGTTCTTAGACAAAGAGTAGGTGATGGCAAAATCACGAGGATTGCGACCATTTGCGAAATCAGCCCATGTGTTGAAAACATAGTAACTGGTTGCAAAACGTTGGAAGCCGTTCACCGTTTCACTTAATTCAAATTGTCCACCAACGGTCCAGTTATGAATGCCTTTGGTCCAAGTTGTGTTATTAATTACAGAGTAGGTTTTCACCTGACGAAGGTTCCCAAAACTGAATGGCTCATATCCAAATGATGTGTATGGAGCAGGCCCAGTAACACCACCCGTATTACTTAAAATATCAACAAACGGGAAAATTTGGCTATCAGTAGAGCGTGAATCATTTTGGAATGTGTAAGTAGCACGTAGCGTATTTGATACTTTACCAAATGTTGAATTCAGCTCGGCTGCTAAAGAATAAAGGTTGGCACCTTGGAAATAGTTTGAATTTTTAAACCATAAAGCCGTGCTAGCAGTACGGTTACTTGTGTAGTTAACGTTCGATCCAGATACTGATGTACTTGGTGTGAATGGTTCGCCACCCTCAACCTGGCTGTAACGAACATTCATGCGATGCTTGTTATTGATATTCCAGTCCAAACGTACCAGGTATTTTTTACGTTCAACATTTGGAACATAACCCTGGTAGGGGCCAGTTACATAACCATAGCGGTCCAATAAAAACTGGCTGATGAAATTCAATGAATCAGCGGTAGGGCGTACAATATTGGCTGCACTTCCATAAGGAGCAGCTGCAGTAGCAGCAAAGAAGTTTTGAATAGATTTTGGTTGATTTTCTGTTTCGTAGTTCATGAAGAAAAACAACTTATTCTTTACAATAGGGCCCCCTAAACGGAAGCCATATTGCTTAAATTCTTCAGTAGGACGAATGAACTTAGAAGCTTCTACTTGATCACCTCTTTGCTTTTCAGTACGGAAGTAATTATAAACGGAGCCACTAAATGTGTTTGTTCCAGCACGAGTTACTGCATTTATAGCAGATCCGATGAACCCTGACTGTCTAATATCAAATGGAGTAATGTTTACAGAGATCTCATCAATGGCATCCAATGAAATTGGAGCGCCTCCTGCAGGTAGATTTGATCCAATACCAAAACTGTTATTGAAATCAGAACCATCAACCGTAAAGTTATTTTGACGATAGTTACCTCCGCCTACAGAAGCACCATTAGCTTGCGGTGTTACACGGGTAATATCATTCAAGCTACGACTGATGCTGGGGAGTTGATTGATTTGGCGTGTGCCTACATTGGTCACCGCGCCAGTTCTACCTGCATTGAGAATAGAATTTCTTCTGCTACTAACTACCACATTCTCCATGGCGGCAGTAGCACTTGTTAATTCAGCATTCAGCAAAAAAGGCTCACCTAATTGCAAGAAAATATTTTCATATTTCTCGGCCTTGTGCCCTACGAAGCTGACCTCAATTAGATAAGGTCCGCCCACACGCATGTTTTGAATGTTATACTGTCCGCCGGTACGGGAAACAGTTGAGTATTTTGTTCCGGAGGGCAGGTGGGTGGCTATCACAGTGGCTCCTACCAACGCTTCACGGGTGTTACTTTTAACATCACCAGTTAACACGGCGGTAGTGACCTGCGCATAAAGCAGGGAACCTGATACCAGACTGACAACTAATAAGAAGAGGATTCTCTTAAGCATAGTAATTTGGTTTTCGCTTGCAAAGAAAGGAAATATTCGCTTATAAATTTAGGTATTTATCCTGAAACTAGGCCCTGAAAAGTAATGTGTTAGGATAAGGTGGGGAACTTTTATAGAAACCGCTTTTTTATAAAAATTTATTAATGGTCGTTTTTGTCAGGAAATCTATTGGATTTCAAACAAAAAAATGGCTAAGTATATGAAAATCAATCTCTTTTTAAAGATTTTTTCTTTCGCTTGAAAAGGTCACCCAGCCGGTCAAAATCTTTTTTGTAGGATAGGCTTCCTCCGGCCCGTCTGGATCGCACTGCCGCAGCATTGGATGTAGCAGACAGAAAGTCTGCATTAGTTCTGTAGAAAAAAGATACCCGGATGGTTCCACTTGGGTTTACGAGCCATTCCATGGTAACATCCGGAAGCAATAGAATGCTTTGTTGGAGGTTTGAAGCTTGCGTCTGACCAAGCGGAGCATCCATTCCTAGCCCAGTTGAGATGGTAAATCGGTTGTTGAAAAAAGAACGCCCAATTGAAAAGTTGACATTGCTACCCAAAGAGAGTGAATTACCTGCGCTTGCCAGCAAATTTCTATTGTATAAGGATGTGTTTAAATTGATGCGATACTTATCGCTTTTTAATAAGTTATTGAACAGCTTGTTGATTTGATCACTGACCACAGATAGTAGAATACCGGATATGGTATTTACATTGACACCTGCTCCGGCTAAGGCGCCACCCAATTCATTAGGAGCAAAACTATTAAATACAATTAAGTAGGTTACCTGCCGATTGAGTTCGTTACTGTTTTGCTGTAATTGTTTAAGTAGAAGGCCCAGCTCAGGGCTGGTGTTGGCAACACTATTGGGGGGGAAATCCAAATAAAAACTAATGGTTGGTTTAAAAAGTTTATCACTTAGTCTTGCTACAACATATACATCGCTTCTTGCATTTCCAATATCTGAGGTGAGATTAAATACGCTTGCTAAGGGGCCAAAGCTGACTCGTTCGGCCCGATACATGGCTTCAAAACGGATGGTAGCATCATAAGGATCTCCTGACCACTCAATATAATT